>JADHME010000029.1 GCA_016780245.1 Flavobacteriaceae bacterium
GCCAATTAATTGATATTTTCACTAGGTTAGTTTGATAAACAAATATACTTAATCAGCTTATATATCTCCATAAATTTTTTGAATTTGAAGAAGTAGATATTTCATATCTAATGGGTAAATTTTCCTTGTCAATCAATTTTGGGTCCTTACTAAGTATTTGCTCTGCACAACTTTTGGCCTCATTTAAAATATCAAAATCATAAATTATATCTGCTAGCTTAAATTTTAAAACTCCACTTTGTTTAGTACCCAGCAAATCTCCTGGACCTCTCAGCTTAAGATCAACTTCTGCAAGTTTAAACCCATCACTTACTTTAACCATTGTATCAATTCTAATCTTTGAATCTTCAGACAGCTTGTCTTTTGTCATTAAAATACAATAACTCTCATCATTTCCCCTTCCAACCCTTCCTCTTAGCTGGTGAAGCTGAGATAACCCAAACCTTTCTGCGCTCTCAATAACCATAACTGATGCATTTGGAACATTAACACCAACTTCAATTACAGTAGTTGAAACTAGAATCTGAGTTTCTTTTTTTATAAATCTACTCATTTCATAGTCCTTATCTTTTGAGCTCATTTTACCGTGAACAATACTAACCTGGTAATCAGGTCTAGGAAACTCCCTAACAATACTATTATATCCATCCATAAGATCTTTATAATCTAATTTCTCAGATTCATTAATTAAAGGATATACAAGATATGCTTGTCTTCCTTTTTTTATTTCTTTTTTCAGAAAACTAAAAACACTGAGCCTGTTCCTATCATATTTATGAACAGTTTTAGTCTCTATTCTTCCAGGAGGTAGCTCTTTGATTGTTGAAACATCAAGATCTCCATAAATGCTCATTGCTAGAGTTCTTGGAATTGGAGTAGCAGTCATAACAAGAATATGTGGAGCAGGATTATTTTTTTTCCAAAGTTTTGCTCTTTGAGCAACCCCAAATCTGTGCTGTTCATCAATAACACTTAATCCAAGGTTATTAAATTGAACAATATCTTCCAATATTGCATGAGTACCTACAAGAATGTTAATTTTTCCTGATTTTAAATTTCTATGTATCCTTGACCTATCCCTAGATTTTGTTGAACCAGTTAACAGATCAATTTTCACATCTAGATCCTTTATCAGCTCTTTAATTGAATTATAATGTTGGTTAGCAAGAATTTCAGTTGGTGCAAGAATAGAGGACTGATAACCATTGTCAATAGCTATTAACATGACCATTAAAGAGACAATTGTTTTTCCTGACCCAACATCACCTTGGAGTAATCTATTCATCTGTTTTCCATCCCTAAAATCATTTCTAATTTCTTTTATAACTTTTTTTTGATCTTTAGTTAATTCAAAAGGCAATGATTTATTGTAAAAGTCATTTAAATTATTACCAACCTTTTCAAATTTAAATCCGTTAAGCTTTATTATTCTATCGTTTTTAGTTAACTGAAAACCTATTTGATTAAAAAAGAGCTCTTCGAATTTTAGTCTTCTGATTGACTGTGATAATAATTCCTGTGATTCAGGTAAGTGAATATTTATGAGGGCTTGATATCGGTCAATAAGATTAAACTCTTTTAGTATGTAAGCTGATAGATTTTCTTTTACATGAACTTGAATAGAATTTAAAAGATTAAAAATTATCTTAACAAAGTATTTTTGTGTTACTCCTTCAGCTATTAATTTTTCAGTTGATGAATATATTCCATGAAGTCTTCTGGGTATATTTCTTTCAAAACTTTCTTTTGTCTTTATTTCCGGGTGAGCAATGGAGACTTTATTACCATACCAGTTTAGTTTGCCATAGACCACATACTCCTTGTCAACTTTTACTGATTCTTCAACCCAACTAAATCCTCTATACCAAATTAAATCAATTTTACCCGTTTCATCATAAAACTCACAATTAAGCCTATCTCTATATCTAACTTTAGTTTTTTTTATAGATTTTATTTTACCAAGAATCTGAACCTCTGAGTTGTTAAGGGGAAGTTGATTGATTTTAAAAAAACTCATTCTGTCTATATATCTGAAAGGGTAGAAGTCTATTAAGTCCTTTACAGTTTTAATATTTAATTCATCATTAAGAAGTTTTGATCTTGAAGGACCAACACCTTTAATAAATTCAACAGATTGGTTTAAAAAATCATTATTCACTCTTTAAAAAGTCTAATGCTAAATTTGTCATTACTTTCACTCCAAGGAGCATTGAACTATCATCTATAAAAAAATCAGGTGTATGATGTGCAGGAGCTTCTCTTTCTTCGTTTGTGTTATATCCACCCAACTCAAACAAAAAACCTGGAATTTCGTTTAAGTAATATGCATAATCTTCTGCAAGTGTTTTAGCATTGCTTAGTATTACATTTTCGTTACCAGCAGATTTTTTTAGAGATGGAAGCATTCTATTCATAATTTCAGGATCATTGTATGTAATGTCAGCACCATCATCAATTTCAACTATAGCTTTCCCCCCATATGATTCAGCAATTCCTTCTGAAAGTTCAATAATTCTTTTTTTTATATAATCTCTCATCCCATAATCTAATGATCTAATAGTCCCAACTAAATTTACCTCATTTGGAATAATATTAAATCTATTACCACCCTCAACTTTACCAAATGAAATAACTGCAGGTTCTTTTGTTAATTCTGATTCTCTTGAAATGATTGTTTGAATCGAATTAATTATTTGTGCAGTGATTATAATAGGATCAACTGCAAGCCAAGGAGTCCCTCCATGAGCTTGAGTACCAATTACTTTAATAGTAAACCTCGATGAAGATGCATAAAACCCTCTAGGTTTATAGTAGACCTTATTCATGGGTAATTGAGCAGCTATATGGAGACCAAAAATTGCATCTACATCTGGGTTTTTTAAAACCCCTTCTTTAATCATCATTCTTGCACCTCCTTCTTCACCAGGTGGGGGACCTTCTTCAGCTCCTTGAAAAATAAATTTTACAGTACCTTCAAAATCTCTATTCTTAGATAATATTTCTGCTGCACCCATAAGAATAGCCATATGACTGTCGTGACCGCAAGCATGCATAATTCCATCATTTATTGACATAAAAGGAAGGTAATTTTTTTCTGTGATTGGCAGTGCATCCATATCTGCTCTTAATCCGACAACTTTGCCCTCTTTACTTCCTTTTAGTATACCAACTACGCCATTTACTCCAACGTTTTTTTTAACTGATATACCAAGCGATTCTAGGTGGTTTGCTATTACTTCAGATGTTCTAAACTCTCTATTTGATAGTTCGGGGTGTTTGTGGAAAT
Organism: Flavobacteriaceae bacterium; assembly: GCA_016780245.1. GTDB lineage: Bacteria > Bacteroidota > Bacteroidia > Flavobacteriales > Flavobacteriaceae > Marisimplicoccus. The sequence goes on from JADHME010000029.1 coordinate 3,287, forward strand.
CATGTCTCCATGAAATTACTTTTTGTTCAATATTTTTAATTTGATCATCAATAGATTGAGAAAAACTAAATTGAAAAATGAAAAAGAATATAATTAATGATAATTTTTTCATAAGTATTGATTTAATTAATGGTTATAGGGTAATTAAAATTCATTAATTAGTTAAATTTATAATAATGTTAGAAGATAACAAATCTTATCTAAATAATCTTAATGATGCTCAATTGAGTGCAGTTTTGAAGACAGATGGTCCATCAATGGTAATTGCGGGTGCTGGATCAGGAAAAACAAGAGTTTTAACATATAAAATTGTACACCTAGTTAACAACAGGGTAGATCCATTTGAAATTTTAGCTTTAACATTTACTAATAAAGCAGCACGTGAAATGAAGCTTAGAATCTCATCAATGATTGGTGAAAGTGATTCAAAAAGTATATGGATGGGAACCTTTCATTCAGTTTTTGCTAAAATATTAAGATTTGAAGCTCATAAAATTGGTTTTACTTCAGATTTTACTATCTATGACACACAAGATTCTGAAAGACTGATTTCATCTATTATTAAAGAGATGAACTTAGACAAGGATGTTTACAGATCAAAATCAATTAGAAATAGAATTTCAACTCTTAAAAATAACTTTATAACCGTTAATGGCTATTTCGCTAATAATGAATTAGTTGAGTCTGATAATTTATCTAGAAAACCTGAGACAGGAAATATTTACAAAGAATATAATGAAAGATTAATCAAATCAAACTCAATGGACTTTGATGACCTTTTAATGAAAACTAATGAATTATTAAATAATCATCCTGAAGTCTTAGCAAAGTACCAAGAAAAATTTAAATATATACTCGTAGATGAGTATCAAGACACAAATAACTCCCAATATCTTATTGTAAAAGCATTATCTGATAGGTATCAGAATATTTGTGTTGTTGGTGACGATGCGCAAAGTATCTATTCATTTAGAGGTGCAAATATTAATAATATTATAAATTTTAGAAATGACTATGATGATGTTGAAATCTTTAGACTTGAACAAAATTATAGATCTACAAAAAATATAGTAAACGCTGCTAATTCTGTCATTGATCATAATAAAAATAAAATTGATAAAGAAGTATGGACAGAAAACGATTTTGGAGATAAAGTTCAAATTTCCTCAAATCAATCAGATATTGCCGAGGCTAGATCTATTTGTCAAAAAATACAAACCATTAATGATTCTAATTTGTCAGATATTGCAATACTCTATAGAACAAATGCACAATCTAGACCTATTGAAGATTCATTAAGACTAAATAAAATACCATATAGAATATTTGGTGGAGTTTCATTTTACAATAGAAAAGAAATAAAGGATATTCTTGCATATTTAAGATTAATTATAAACAGTAATGATGAAGAAAGTCTCAAAAGAGTAATAAATTATCCTGCTAGAGGTATTGGTCTTGTTACAATTAATAAAATTATTATTGCAGCTCAAAAAAATAATCTAAGCCTTTATGATACAATAAAGAAACATAAAGAGTTGCATGTTCCTTTTTCTTCTTCAGTTTCTTTAAAACTTCAAAACTTTATTGACTTAATCGAAGTTTTTAAAATTGAAAACGAGAAATTAAATGCTTTTGATTTAACTAAAGAATTAATTAATAAAGTCAAGATTATTGATGAGTTAAAAAAAGATGAATCTCCAGAAGGAATTTCAAGGGTTGAAAATGTTCAAGAATTGTTAAATGGAATAAGAGATTTTATTGAAGATCAAAAAGAAATAGTTGACTCTAATGATGGACTTTCAGAGTTTCTTTCAAATGTCTCACTTTCAACAGACTTCGATATTGAGCAGGATAATGAAGATTATATCTCTTTGATGACGCTTCATCTATCTAAGGGTCTTGAATTCAAAAATGTTTTTATTGTTGGCCTTGAAGAAGATTTATTTCCATCCGCTTTAAGTTATAATACACGATCAGAACTAGAGGAAGAAAGAAGGTTGTTTTATGTTGGAATTACTAGGGCAAAACAAAACCTTTATTTATCATATGCTAACTCTAGGTATAGATGGGGAAAGCTAATTTATTGTGAAGAGAGTAGATTTATAAATGAGATTGATAAGGATTTTGTAAATATTACAAAACAAGCTGACTTTAAGCCAATATCTCAACAGTTCCCTAAGAAAAAGATAGCTTTTAAACCAAAAGGAAACTTAAAGAAAATATCATCTTCAGCTATAAAAAATAGTTCTATTGAAATCAATTTTTCAGAAGGGGATAAGGTTTCTCATGAAAAATTTGGACTTGGTAAAATATTAAAAATAGAGGGGCTTAATAATGATGTTAGAGCAATTGTTGATTTTTCGAAATTTGGTCAAAAAAATCTATTGTTAAGGTTTGCCAAGCTAAATAAAATATAAAAAAAAAGCGTGATTTTATCACGCTTTTTTTTTAACTAATCAATAATGATTTTAGTCAGGTTTATTATCTGAGCTAATTGTATTACTTGGACCTGTAGCAGGAACATTCATGCTCATTCCTTCTTCAATAAGTTTAGTAAACTGATCAAGTTTAGGAAGAACAATTATTCTAGTTCTTCTATTAACAGCTCTTGATACAGAAGAATCATTGTCAGCTATAGGCATGTAAAAACTTCTACCAGCAGCAACTAGTTTAGATGGATCTACACCGTAATCATTTTGTAAAATTCTAACAACAGAAGTTGCTCTTTTAACAGAAAGATCCCAGTTATCAACAACTCCAGGAATAGTTTCAGCTGCTTTTTCTTGATCAATTAGCATATTGTCTGTATGACCTTCAACCATAAATTCAAGATCCGGCTTATCACTAATTACTTTAGCGATTTTTTCTAAAACTTTTTCAGCTCTAGTTGTTACAGTAAAGCTTCCACTGTTGAAAAGTAGTTTGTCTGAAATAGATACATAAACTACACCTTTCTCAACGTTAATTTCTATATCATCATCGCTGAGTGTTCCAAGCGAGCTTTTAAAGCTTTGAACAAGTGCTAAGGTTACAGAATCTCTCTTAGTAACAGCATCTTGCATTCTTGTGATGATTAAGTCTTTTTCTTTAATACTTTCAAGAGATCTTTCAAGATTTTCTGCTCCTTTTTGTGTTAGAGTAGTTAAATTTCCAATATTGTCAATTAGATCTTGATTATTAGCTCTTAAAAATTTGTTTTGTTCTGATAATGCAGATAATCTCTCAGAAGTTGCTGAAAGTTGAGTTTCTGTAGCATTTAGCTTAGCAGTTGCACTATCTAATAATTCCTTTGTATTTTGCTGAAGGCTCTCTAAGTCTGAGTATTTCTTTTGTGATACACATGAAGTTAGAAGTAAACCTAAAACTCCTACAATAAAAATGTTATTTTTCATATCAAAATATATTGGTTATTAATTAGTCAGCTACAAACTTAATATTTTTATGCTAAATTATTGTATTAGAGACTAAAGAATTTTTTCTTTCCTAAAATGAAGTAATTGTATACAATACTTCGAATTCTATAATAGTTTTCTTTTTTTAAAGATTTCCCTCTATTTCTCAAAATCTTATTAGCCTGACTAAAGTAGATTAAATGAGCTTTAATTATTGATATTGAAAGATCTATTCTACCTATCATTAAGAATCTAATAATTGAAATCATATCTAAAATTATTCTAGTTAATAGAACATATAATAAAGAATTTAAAGGTAGATTCTTTGTTAGCATTATTAATGAATTCCTATAGTTTAAATAGTTTTTATTAGCGCTTTCCTTTATAGTTGCTGCTCCAACATGGTATACAACCGAATCAGAAGATGAGAAGCATTCTACCCCTTTATTAAATGCTCTCCAACATAAGTCTATTTCTTCCATGTGTGCAAAAAAACTTTTATCAAATCCTCCTAAATTATAGAATGTTTTTTTTGGAATAATCATACAAGCTCCTGATGCCCAAAATATTTTATCATCAGAGTACTGATTTATATTTTTCTCTAAAGTGTAGAAAATTCTTCCTCTACAAAATGGATACCCAAACTTATCTATAAATCCTCCAGAAGCACCAGCATACTCATAATATTCTGGATTGTTGAAGTTCATAATAGTAGGTTGAATAATACAGTTTCCCTTTTCCTTTAACTTTCTTTTAATAGGATCAAGCCATTTGTCTGTTACTTCAACATCATTATTGAGTATACACACTATATCTTCATTCACATGCTTTAGACCAATATTATATCCTTCTGCAAAACCATAATTTTTATCTAAACTTATTAATTTGACTTGAGGAAAATTCTGTTTTATAAATTCTAATGAATTATCATCAGAATTATTATCAATTATATAGATTGTAGAATCTCCAGATTTATCAACTACTCCTTTTAGGTGTGATTTTAAAAGATTTATTCCATTCCAATTAAGTATTGCAATTCCGATTCTCATTTATTGTATAATATTAGATCTTTTTCTTGAGTATATTGATTTATATTCTTGTCCAATTTAAAATAAAAATGATTTAATCCATTTGTAACAATTATGATATCACTTTTTAATTCAATATTATATCGCATTACCTGATCAAAATGTTCTTTAATGATGTTAATATTAGGAGATTTACACTCTACCAGAATACTTACTCTGCCATTTAGGTCATAAACAACAATATCATATCTTTTTAAAACTTTATTTATATAAAATGATTTTTCGCAATTTATTAATGATTTGGGATAATTTTTTGAAATTAAATATTTTATAAAATTTTGTCTTACCCATTCCTCAGGGGTTAATACAATCCATTTTTTTCGAATTTCATCAAAAATGACATTATTATTGTTTTCTTTTTTAATTTTAAATTGAAAATCAGGAAAGTTAAGTTTCTTCATAAAATGTCAGAACACAACAAATTAATTAATGATATAAATAATGGCAAACTTTCGCCAATTTATTTGATTCATGGTGATGAGAGTTTCTTCTCAGATAATCTTATAAATGCCATAATTAATTCATCTGTAAAAGCTGATGCTGTTGATTTTGATTTAAAAAAGATTTATTCAAAAAAATCAGATGAAAATCAAGAAAATGAAGTTGTTGATTTTTTAAAAAGATATCCTCTGGTTGGAGATTTTAATCTAATAGTTGTAAAAGATTCTAAGAACTTATCAAACGATTTTAACTTAATTACCTCATATATCGAAAATCTCAATAAGAAATCAATTTTGGTCTTATCTTTTAATAGTTCTATTGATAAAAGAAAGAAAGTATATAAAAGTTGCTTAAAGTATGGTATTGTTTTCGAATCAAAAAAGATTTATGATAGTCAGGTATATCAATGGATTGAACAGCAGTCAAAAGAAAAATCTATTAACCTTCATCCTAATTCAATTAAAATTATTGCAGACTTTGTTGGTAATGACTTATCACAAATTGATAACGAACTTGAGAAATTACAACTCAATTCTAATAAAGATCAACTTATAAGGCCTGAAGAAGTCGAAAATATAATTGGATTTAGTAAAGAGTTCAACTTCTTCGAGTTAACTAAAGAAATTGGAAAGAATAACTACAAAAAATCACAAGATTTAGTTTCACATATGTCAAAAAATTCAAAGAAGTATCCAATTCCAGTAATAATAGGTACTATATATTCTTTTTTTAATAAGTTATTTATCTATCATTCATTAGAGAATAAAAATGAAGCATCAAAGACTCTAGGAGTCAACCCATATTTTATTGAGGAATATAAAAGGGCTTCAGTTTACTATCCAATGAAAAAAATATCAAAGATTTTTAATTATTTACTTGAAGCAGACAAGAGATCTAAAGGAATCGATTTTGATGCAATTAATCATGAAGGTATTTTAAACGAGTTAATCTATAAAATTTTTAAAAATTAGCTTTATAATGCTAGGATAGTTTCTTGAACCTATTTGGGTCTGACTCCCTCATTAAATTATAGATTTCATCAAATATATCTTCAAAAGAAGGCTTACTTGTATAGTCACCATCTGAACCATAAGGAGGCCTGTGTTCTTTAGCAGTTAATAGTTTAGGTTCACTATCAAGGTATTGATATATATTTTGATTATTTAAAAGTTCTTGAAGAATATAACTCGAAGCTCCACCTGGAACATCTTCGTCAATAATTATCAGTCTATTTGTTTTTTGAATACTCTTAATAATATCTTTAGATATATCAAAAGGAATCAGGCATTGAAGATCAATTACTTCACAATTAATGTTAAATTTTTTTATTTCTTTAGCAACTTTATGAACTATATTTAGAGTTGAACCATACGAAACTATTGTTAAGTCATCTCCTTCCTCAAGAATTTCAATTTCTCCGATAGGTGTTTTAAACTCTCCGTAATTTAATGGAAGTTCCTCTTTTACTCTATAAGCATTTAATGGTTCAATAACAATAGCAGGCTGTTCAATATCCAACAAACTATTGTAAAATCCTGCAGCCTTTGTCATATTCCTTGGTGTAAGAATAAATACTCCTCTTAAGAAGCTTATCATACCACCCAGAGGTGACCCTGAATGCCATATTCCTTCGAGTCTATGCCCTCTAGTTCTAACAATCAACGGAGCTTTCTGTTTTCCCAAGGTTCTATAACTAAATGTAGATAAATCATCACTGAGAATTTGAAGAGCATATAGTATATAATCAAGATATTGAATTTCAGCAATTGGCCTAAGACCTCTAAGGGACATTCCTATTCCTTGACCGACAATAGTAGACTCCCTGATACTAGTATCAAACACTCTGTTTTCACCATATTTATTTTGAAGACCCTCAAGACCTTGATTCACATCTCCAATCTTTCCAACATCTTCTCCAAATATGTATACTTTAGAATTGGTCTCTAATATTTTATCAAAATTATCTTTTAAAATTATTCTACCATCAACTTTGTTAGAAGTGTCTGAATATTCTGGTCTTTTATAATCAATATTCTTTAGATCTGAAATTTCAATTGAATATAGGTCTGATGAATATTTTTCTTCGAGAATATTTAAATATTTATCTCTCCAACTAATAAGTGTCTCTCTATCCTGAGACTCTCCTGGTTGTAATTTATATAGCATCCTTCTGCAAACCTTTACTATATCTGAAAAATTTGAGTCGTCAATATTAGAAATTAATGAATTAATTTCATCATCTATCGGGTTAGATAAAGATTTGATCTTATCTAGTAAATCAATTTTTGCTTCTTTAATAGGTCTTTGATACAATTCCCATGCTAACTTTCTTTCATCTGCTACATAGCCATTAATTTCAGCTTTAATACTTTCTATCTTCTTTTTTGTTGAAATTTTATTTTTAATAATCCATTCTTCAAATTTTCTATTACAATCATAATCTTCTTCCCATTTCAATCTTTCCTTTGATTTATATCTTTCATGTGAGCCTGAAGTTGAATGTCCAAGAGGTTGTGTAAGTTCTGTAACATGAACAAGTACAGGTATATGATGTTCTCTAGCAATTTTTTCTGCATGTGAATACGTCCTAATTAATGACTGGTAGTCCCAACCTTTAACTTCTAATATTTCTATACCAGCAGATTCATTATCTATCTGAAATCCTGATAGAGCTTTTGAAATACTTTCTTTCGTTGTATGATATTTATTATGAACAGAAATACCGTAATCATCATCCCATACACTAATAACTGCAGGAATTTGAAGAACTCCACATGCGTTAACTGCCTCAAAAAATATTCCTTGACTTGTACTTGCGTTTCCAATAGTTCCCCATACAATTTCGTTACCGTTTTTTGAAAATTTCTCAGAGTCTTTAACATTGTCGTTTCTATAAATTTTTGATGCTAATCCAAGACCAACTAGTCTTGACATTTGGCTAGCAGTAGGGGATAAATCTGAAATATGATTTTTTTGAGATGTTTGGTTCATCCACTCTTTATTTTCGTCTATAAGATCTGTTAGAAAGTGTCCAACCATTTGTCGACCTCCTGCCATCCTTTCATAAATTTGATCAGGATGACCATAGATTGCTGAGAAAAATTCTCTAGCAGAAAGTAAATCTTGTGATAATAGAATTGTTAAATCCCTGTAATAACCAGAGCGAAAATCTCCATTTTTAAAAAAATGACTCATGACAACTTGAGGCAATTCTTTTCCGTCACCAAAAATTCCAAATTTCCCTCTTCCAAGCAATACCTCACGTCTTCCAAGTATGCTTATCTCTCTACTTAAGCAGATTGTTCTAAAGTCATTTAAAACTTTTTCCTTAAACTTTTTTAAGCTAATATCTTCTTTTATAGAACTAGATGTACTCATAGGGTCAGCAAATTTACAAATAATAAAACAACTGGATTATAGCCACCTTCTAGTGAAAAGCTTACCCAATGATTCCAAGTTATATGATACTATAAATCTTATTTTACTACTATAGTTTTCTTGAGACAATTCAAATCCATTATTAGAGCTTATAGGAAAGTAAAGTTCGAAGAAATCCGGAAGTATATTTAATCTTATACCTGTTCCATAGAAATATCTTGATTTTTCGTCCTTGTCCTTAAGTATACCTAAATCTAAGTATGATTCAAACCATTTCCAGATTCCATAATTTAAATTTGTTGAAAGAATAAAATTGTTTGTTGATGGATTTTCAAAAAAAGATTTAAAACCACCCCCAGCCATAATAAATTGTTGACTAAACAGCCCTTCTTCTTCTGATCTTCCAATATAGTTTCCATTAAATAAATAATCTCCAGATCTACTTAAATTATAATTAAAGTATGTATTATCTCTATTCTTATTCCATAAAAATTTTCCAAAATAAAATCTTGCCTGGAATTGTCTATTACTATCTAACAATTTTCTATAATCAAAAACAAAATTAACTTTTCCGAAATTACTAGAAAGTTGAGTATTTAAAGATGTTCTTAGATATTTTATGATGTTTATGTCAGAGTAACTATGACTAAGATTATAAATACTATAATCATTTAAAAATTTATTAGAATCATTAGATTCTTTTTTTATAGTATAATTTGAAATTGAAAAAGTTCTTAGAATATTAGATCTTAAATTTTTATTATCTCTAAAATTTAATGTGATAGATGGGAAAAAAACATGATACCTTAAATTTTCATCGTAATGATTTGTTGTATACTGAATGTTGTAAATAGTAGAATAATTCTTAACAATTTCGTTATTAACCAGATATTTTAAATTAATTCCTCCAACTAAATTATCCGCATTAGATGCATATTGACTAAAAATTTCAAATGTAAAGGGTTTATTCTTCAATCCTTTATTTAAAATATTTATACCAGGAGATATACCATCATATAAATTATATGTTACTTCAGGTCGTATATAAATGTTTCTTTTTTTTGGATCATCTATATCTCCTATTAATCTTAGTCTAATTGGTTTTTGAGAATTTGGTTTATATATCCAATTATTATTTTGATTTAGTTCAGGAATTTTAATATCAGGATTTATAGCAACATAGTCATAATCTAATTTAGGAAGTTCTATTTCTTTAAAAAGATTAAACTTCTCAGAGTAAATTATAGAATCATTTTTTATAAGTCCTATTGAGTAGGGGATTTTTATATTATTTTTTTCTGATATTCTAAATAAGTCTTTATTAGCTTTCTTTATGTACAGATCAATAGATTGTCTTTTCCCAATATAATCTTTAAGAAACCATTCTAAGTTATACTCATGGTTTTGGCTAAATATTTGATATAGCTCTTTATCAGATTTTACATTTATAATATTTCGAATAAGTAATTTAAATTGATCCTCTCCCAATAAACTTTCAAGATAAATTAGTCCTACACCCGAATGATAAGGT
>JADHME010000030.1 GCA_016780245.1 Flavobacteriaceae bacterium
CATGCAGATTTCGGTGGCGAAGTTGAAAGAGTATTAAAGATGGCTGATGGAGTTTTACTATTAGTTGATGCCTTTGAGGGTGCTATGCCACAGACCAGATTTGTTTTAGGAAAGGCTATTGAGCTTGGATTGAAACCTATTGTAGTTGTTAATAAAGTTGATAAAGAAAACTGTACTCCAGATATCGTTCAGGAAGCCATTTTTGATCTAATGATTAGTCTAGATGCAAATGAAGATCAGTTAGATTTTGTAACTCTTTTTGGATCTTCAAAAGAAGGTTGGATGAGTTTGGATTGGAAAGAAAAAAAAGATAGTATACAGCCACTTTTAGATGCCGTTATTAATTTTATTCCTGAGGCTCCATACAAAGAAGGTGATCCTCAAATGCAAATTACTTCCTTAGACTATTCAAAATTTGTTGGTAAAATCGCAATAGGTAGAATCTATAAAGGAGATCTTTTTGAAGGAAAGGATTACATACTTTGTAAAACGGGTAGAGTTAAAAAGAAAGTAAGAATTAAAGAACTTTATGTTTTTGAAGGAATGGGAAAAGTACAGGTTAATAAAGCAAGGTCAGGGGATATCTGTTCTATTGTTGGAATAGAAGATTTTGAAATAGGGGACACAATAGCGGATCTTGAATCACCTCAAGAGCTTCCTAGAATTGCTATTGATAAACCTACAATGAGCATGTTGTTTACAATCAATAATTCTCCTTTTTTTGGAAGAGAGGGTAAATACGTTACTTCCAGACACATAAGAGATAGACTCTACAATGAGCTTGAAAGAAATTTAGCCCTCAAAGTTGAAGATGGTCCTACTGAAGATAAATTTAACGTTTATGGCAGAGGAATACTTCACTTATCTGTTCTTATTGAAACAATGAGAAGGGAAGGGTTTGAGCTTCAGGTTGGAAAACCACAAGTAATTTATAAAGAAATTGATGGAGTTAAATGTGAGCCCATGGAAACACTTGTTATAGACGTTCCAACTGAGTTTTCTGGTAAGGCAATAGAGCTGGTTAGTCAAAGAAAAGGAGATATGCTAGTAATGGAACCAAAAGGTAGCCTCCAGCATCTTGAGTTTGACATACCTTCAAGGGGATTAATTGGTTTAAGAAATAATATTTTAACTGCTACTGCAGGTAATGCAGTAATGACTCACCGCTTTAGAGAGTATGGTCCTGTAAAAGGAAATATTCCTGAAAGAATAAAGGGCTCATTAATTTCGATGGAAGCTGGAATTGCTACCGCATTTTCTATCAACAAATTACAAGATAGGGGGAGATTTTTTATATCTCCTGGAGCAGAAATATATAAAGGACAGGTTATAGGTGAAAACACTCGAAATGATGACCTTAGTATCAATGTTATAAAAGGAAAAAAGCTAACAAATATGCGAACTCAAAGTACTGACGCTGCTGTTCAGATTGAGCCAAAGATTAATTTCTCGTTGGAAGAGAGCATGGAATTTATTCAAGCTGATGAATATTTGGAAATAACTCCTGATTCTCTAAGAATGAGAAAGATTGGTTATGGAGAAAATAAAAGAGGATACTAATTAAGGTCAATAGGTATCACTTGATTACCTTCTTTTTGTTTTAAGCCTAAAGCTTTCCTAATATTTGAAGCTATTTGGTTGGTAAAAATCTGGGACTTTTCATTAATCTCACCCTTTGTTTTAATTCCTTTCCCAAAAACAATAAACCAAGTTTCATCTGAACCCTCTATGTTTGCGCCATGACTTCTCCATGTATCAATGGGTATTGTTCCCCTACCATGGTCTGTGGTTATATAGAAGGTTGTGTTATCCTTATAATATTGACTGTTTTGAGTATAATTCCACAGTTCTGCAATTAATTGATCTGTGTTTTTTGCAGACCTTAAATAGGAGTCATATTCTCCATTATGAGCAAAATCATCAGTTTCTCCATAGGCAATATAGATAAAATCAGGTTCATGTTTTTTTATATATGTAAGAGCGTAATTATGAGTGAAGCTATCAAACCTAACGGAACCCCATGGACTAGGAATTTGTTGTTGCATCTGATTTAGAAGCTCTTCTTCTTGGGTTAAAGGAAAATCTGTAGATGGTTCAAAACCAGAGTTTGTATATACTCCAGATCTTTCTTCATTAATTATATAGTCAAAAACATCCCAGCTAGAAAAAGCTGCGACCTTTTTATTATTATTTTTCTCTTTAAACTCCTCAAGTATAGTCTTGTTTAAGTTATTCTTTTTGGCATTACTGGTAATTCTTTCATCATCTTTGCTTCCAGTTAAAATTTCATTATAGCCAGGATAAGAGAACCTCCTTCTGTTTGTAATGTTTACATTACTACCTAGTTTTCTGTTACCAAATATTTGTCCTTTTAAAATAGCCTCTGTCCATATAAAAGGCATTAAAGCCTCTCTTCTTTTTTTGTGATTGTCTCTCCAAAATTCATTATTAAGCTGTCTTGGTTGTTTAACATAAGTTTTGTTTTTGATCAAAAGAGAGTCCGCTCCAGTAAATAGTTCTTGCCATCTTAAGCCATCCAGAGTTATTAAAAATACTTTTTGATTATTCTTTGTTTCTTGTGATAAACTGGATGAGACTATAAGAAATAAAGCAGTAGTCAAAATAAATTTTTTTAAAGAAAGTTGAGCAAAAAATTTATTCATATTTTAAATTTATTTAAAAATTAAGCTATTTAAAACTAATTTAATTTTATATATAAAAACAACAGAATTTATAGTACAATTAATTAGTGAAAATATTTGAAATAAAAGTGGCTAACTAATTATCTTAATAATTGATCAATATCTATAAAATTATTAATTGACGCAATACAACCAGCTTTATTTAAAATATCACTTGAATTACTTGATGTCACACCAATTACATTAATGCCAGCATTAACTGCACCTCCAACACCTTCAATGGAATCCTCAAAAATTATACAATCATCCTTTTTTAAGTTAAATCCAATTACAGTTTTATCAAACATTTCAGGATTTGGTTTACCAAAACTTACTTCATCACCACAAATAATATTATCAAATAAATCATAAACACCCAATTCATTAAGAGTAAGAGTAACATTTTTTCTGATTGCATTACTGGCTAGTCCTATTATTATATCTTTTGATTTCAATTCAAATATGAATTCTAGAAATCCTTTAATTGGCTTAATATTTCCTTTGTATATTTTTCTGAAAATAATTTCTTTATCATCACTCATTTTTTTTAGCTCATCTACTGTGTAAATATTTCCATAAACAGCTTTCATTAAATCAAGTGTTCCACCTCCCTTATACTTTTTTAATTTTTCTGAAAAATCTTCAACTTTATTTTCTTCAAAAAATATTCGCCATGCTTCATGATGATATGGTAAACTATCAACTATAGTTCCATCCATATCAAATATTACCCCTTTTATCATTTTGTGTTTTTATAATTATACGTTACTTTAATTAAAAATATTAAAACCAATATGAACTCAAGAAGAAATTTTATTAAAAAATCATCATTAATTACTCTAGGAACACTTAATTATAATTTTTCCTCAGTAATAAAAAATATTAATGGTGTAGATATTTCAGTTATTACATATTCATTTAACCCAGGTGTAGAAGATATGAACGTAATTATTCAAAATTGTATTGATTCAGGCTCTGATAACATTGAACTTATGGGTAATCACATTGAAAGATCAATGGGAATGCCAAGATCAAGTAGATCTCATGCTGAATGGAGAGCTAGTATATCTATGAAAGAATTTAAGAATTTAAAAAAACAATTTCAAGATCAAGGGATAAATATCTTCGCCTATAAACCTTACTGTATGAATCCAAATAATAAAGACGAAGAAATTGAGTATGCTATGAAAGCAACAAAAGCTCTAGGTGCAGACTATGTTACCGCCGAACTTACTTCTGAGGAAAATACTAAGAGAATCTCTTATTATGCTGAAAAGAATAATGTAAATGTTGGTTATCATGCTCATCTTCAGGCATCTGATTTTGCATGGGATTTTGCATTAAATGATTCGAAAAATAATTTTATTAATCTTGATATTGGTCATTATATTGCAGCAGGAAAAAAAAATACTAAAGAAACATTACTAAAGTTCATAGAAAAAAATCATGCAAAAATATGCAGTCTTCACTTAAAGGATAGACAGTATGCAAAAACTTTAAATGTTATTGCAACAGATAATCAAATTTGGGGTGAAGGAGATACTCCTATCACTGAAGTTTTGAGACTAGTAAGAGATAATTCTTATAAATTTACTTCAACTATAGAGTTAGAATATAGAATTCCAGAGGGTTCTAATAGAATTAAAGAAGTCATAAAATGCTACGATTACTGTAAGCAAGCACTTATTTCATAATTAGATGTATAGGCCCATTTTAACCTGTGCATTCTTAGTGCTTACTTCATGTATATTCTCTCAAAATTTTGGAAGTTTAACAGGGAAGGTCATTGATAGTGAAACTGGGTTTCCACTAGAAGGGGCAACAATTAGAATTGAAGACTCAGATTTTGTTGCAGTCTCAGATCAAAACGGTTTTTTTCAAATATTAGATTTGCCAACAACAAGTTATAACATAACAGCAAGCTTTATTGGTTTTAAATCTCAAACAAAATTCAATATAATCGTCAAATCAGTTGGAAATCAAAGTTTAGAATATACCTTAAATCCGTTATCAGATATACTTGACGAAGTTATTCTAACAGAATCTCCATTTAAGACTTCAATTGAGACTCCATTATCAACTCAAACATTCTCTGCAGTTGAAATTGAGACATATCCTGGAGGTAACAACGATATTACAAGAGTAATTCAAAGTCTTCCTGGTATATCTCCATCTGTAGGAGGTTTTAGAAACGATATTATAATAAGGGGTGGAGGTCCAAACGAAACTGTATACTATATAGATGGAATTGAAATACCAAACATTAATCATTTTTCTACTCAAGGTAGTTCGGGAGGTCCTGTTGGATTAGTAAATATTTCATTTATTAAAGATGTAACTCTTTCAACATCATCATTTGGAGCAGAATATGATAATGCTTTGTCAGGAGTATTGTCGTTTATTCAAAAGGATGCAAATCCAGATAGATTATCTGGAAACTTTCGAATAGGATCAAGTGAAGCTGGAATAACATTTGAAGGACCTTTGAATGAAAAAACTTCATTTATATTTTCTGTAAGAAGAAGCTATTTACAATTTTTATTTAAAGCCTTTGGATTTTCTTTCCTTCCAGATTATTGGGATTATCAGATGAAAATAAGCCATAAAATAGATGACTATAATTTCATAAATTTTGTAGGAATTGGTTCAATTGATAAATTAACTGTAAATGAACCAGATGAATATGATTTTGAGAACCAATCAACTATTGAGCAAATACCAATTATTAATCAAAATACAAAGACATTCGGTGTATCGTGGAAAAGAATTTATAAACAAAATAATGGTTTCTTTAACTTATCACTAAGTACCAATAGACTTATAAATGATTTTGAAAGATTCCAAGATAACGTAAATAAAAGTGATAAAGTTTATTCTAATATTTCCCTAGAAGAAGAGACAAAATTGAGATTTATAAGTAGTCAAAACTTTAATGATTATAAATTTTCAATAGGTGGTAATATTCAACACTCAAATTACTCTAATAATACTTTATATCCTTTCTATGAAATAAATTATAATACTTCTGTTGATTTAATTAAATATGGCTTTTTTGCAAAGTCAAATAGAAGATTTTTTAATGACAAATTAGGGGTTTCACTTGGAGTAAGAGTTGATCAAGATAATTTTACGATAGATAATAATTTACTCAAAAATTTTTCACCTCGGATGGCATTATCATGGTCCATTTCTCAGGAAAATAGATGGAAACTTAATTTTGCAGCAGGAAGATATTTCAAGATACCAACATACACAATACTTGGGTTCAAGGATCTAAATAATAATTTTATTAACAATGACTCTAAATACACAAGAAGTGATCATCTTGTTTTTGGAATAGAGTACAACAACACAGAATCATCAAGATTCTCTATTGAAGCTTTCAATAAAAAATACTTTAACTATCCAATATCTGTTAACGATATGGTTTCACTTGCAAATAAAGGAGGTGACTTTGAAGTTTTAGGTAATGAGAATGTATCTACATCAGGAAGAGGTAAATCATATGGAATTGAATTTTTATATCAACAAAAGCTTAAAAACAATTTTTATGGAATACTTTCTTATACATTTTTTTACAGTAAATTTTCAGGATTTGATAAAGTTTTCCTGCCCTCTGTATGGGATAATAGGAATTTAGTTTCATTCACTGGTGGTTATAAATTGAAAAAAAATTGGGAGTTTAGCTCAAAACTTAGATTTACTGATAAAACTCCTTATGCTCCTGTTAACACTCTACTGAGTAGTCAATCTTATCCGGAAATAGTTTTTGATTATTCTCAGCTCGGTAATTATTACCTGGATCCATTCCTTAAACTTGATGTAAGAATTGATAAGAGATGGAACTTTAAAACCACATCAATGAATTTTTATATTGATATTGAGAACCTATTACTAAATGAAATTCCAGTTCCTCCTGAATATGGACTGAAGAGAGATAAAAATCAGAATATATTATTTCCTAGGAATTTGATTGAGATTGAAAGTGATAATAGAAACTCTATAATTCCTAGTATAGGTTTTGTTTTTGATTTTTAGAAGGCATTATGGCCTGTAATTTCATTACCAAGAATTAATAGATGAATATCATGAGTACCTTCATAAGTTATAACAGACTCAAGATTCATCATATGTCTCATAATACTAAAATCTCCAGTAATACCCATACCTCCTAATACTTGCCTTGCCTCACGCGCAATATTCATTGCCATATCAACATTATTTCTTTTCGCTAGAGAAATTTGTGCCGAAGTTGCTTTATCTTCATTTTTTAGCTTACCAAGTTTCCATGATAAAAGTTGAGCTTTTGTAATCTCAGTTAACATTTCCGCAAGTTTTTTTTGTTGAAGTTGTTTTGCTGCAATAGGTTTTCCAAATTGTACTCTTTCTAATGAGTATTTTAAGGCAGTATTATAACAATCCATAGCAACACCAATTGCCCCCCATGAAATACCATATCTTGCAGAGTCCAAACACATTAATGGAGCTCCAAGCCCAGATTTCCCAGGTAAGATATTTTTCTTTGGAACTCTTACGTTATCAAATATAAGTTCTCCTGTTGAGGATGCTCTAAGGGACCATTTATTATGAGTTTCAGGAGTAGTAAATCCATCCATACCTCTTTCAACAATTAGACCATGAATCCTCTTATTCTCATCTTTAGCCCATACTACAGCAATATCTGCAAATGGAGAATTTGAAATCCACATTTTTGCTCCATTCAGTATTACATGATCACCATGACTTTTAAAATTTGATATCATTCCGCTAGGGTTTGAACCATGATCTGGCTCTGTTAAACCAAAGCATCCCATGATTTCACCAGTTGCAAGCTTAGGTAAATATTTTTCCTTTTGCTCATCACTTCCGAATTTCCATATTGGATACATAACTAATGAGGACTGAACAGATGCAGTAGATCTAATTCCACTGTCTCCTCTTTCAATTTCTTGCATCATAATCCCGTAGCTTATTTGATCAAGTCCAGCACCACCATATTTTTCAGGAATATAAGGTCCAAAAGCACCTATTTCTCCAAGCTCTTTGATAAGATGGCTTGGAAACTCTGCTTTTTGAGCATACTCTTCAATAATTGGGCTAACTGATTTTGAAACCCATTGCCTAGTTGATTCTCTTATAAGCTTATGTTCTTCAGATAGAAGTTCATCAATATTATAAAAATCTGGAGAGGTAAAATTTTCACTCATAATTTGGAACTTATATAACAAAAATATGAATTAAATATTCAATTATGTAATTTCTAAAAGTCCATCGGGTATAACTATGTGAATTGACTTTTTTTCTTTATCTATTTTTTCAATAAAATCATCATGGATTGGTACCATAAATTTTTTGTCATTAATTAATATTTCAAAAACAGGTTGGGGAAGTTTATCATTAATATTAACAATCTTACCAATCTTTTGAGAATCTTTAAATACGATGAAATTCAATAGTTCGTTGTAAAAAAAACTTTCTTCATCATTAAAATTAGAGTGTTTTTTATCTAAATAAACATTTTTTAAAATTACTTCAGAAGCTTCTTCATCACTATTTAACTCTTGTAATTTTAAAATAATTGAATTATCAGTTGAAGAAGTTATATCATCTACTTTAAAAGGTACTAGACATTTATCAATATCAATAAAAATAAAGTCAACATCTAGGTTTCCTTTAGGATTTGATGATAATAGATTTATTTTAATTGAACCCTTGTAACCATGTTTTGAAACTACAGTTCCAATTTTAACATGATTTGTATCCATAAAATTTATTATTTATCCTCTTCAGCAGGAGCTTCATCAGCAGGAGCTTCATCAGCAGGAGCTTCATCAGCAGGAGCTTCATCAGCAGGAGCTTCATCAGCAGGAGCCTCTTCAGCAGGAGCTTCATCAGCAGGAGCTTCATCAGCAGGAGCCTCTTCAGCTTTAGCTTCCTCTTTTGCCTTAGATTCTTCTAATTTTTTCTTTCTATATTCCTCTTCTCTTTCTCTTGCTTCTTTTTTATTTGATTCAAGCGAGGCATTAATATCTTCAATTTTCTTTTGAATTTTTGCACTCTTTTCATTCATCCACTTGTCAAATCTTTTCTTTGCTTCAGCTTCTGTGAAAGCACCTTTCTTTACACCTCCATCGAGATGTTTTTTAAGAAGAACACCAGAGTAAGATAATATCGCCTTAGCAGTATTTGTAGGTTGTGCACCTTTTCCTAACCAAGAAATTGCAGAATCAAAATTCAAGTCAATTGTTGCTGGGGATGTATTAGGGTCATAAGTACCAATTTTTTCCAGGTATTTACCATCTCTTTTAGATCTAGCATCTGCTGCTACTATCCAATAAAAAGGTTTTCCCTTTTTTCCGTGTCTTTGTAATCTAATTTTTACTGCCATAATTTTAATATTTTGGGTTCACGACCCAGGTTACTAATTTTTGAAAGCAAATTTAACAAAATATATTATACCTAATAATCTTTAATGAAGTTCTATAAGTATTTATTGATTAGTAATAAGGTAAATAATTGGTATATTTTTTTATTTAGATATGTATTTGATTAATTTTGAGTTTAAAATTTATCAGATGGATTATTCAAAAGAATTTAAGAAATATGCTACAAAACATCATGGTGTAAGCTCTACATACTTCGATAAGATTATAAGCAGTATGACTCCTTATATTATTGAAGAGAGACAATTAAATGTAGCACAGATGGATGTTTTTTCAAGATTAATGATGGATAGAATTATGTTTTTAGGAACTGCTATTACAGATAGCGTTGCCAATGTTATTCAGGCTCAATTACTTTTCTTGCAGAGTACAGATTCATCAAGAGATATTCAAATGTATATAAATTCTCCTGGTGGTGGAGTGTATGCAGGACTTGGAATATATGATACAATGCAATACATAAAGCCAGATGTTGCCACAATTTGCACTGGATGTGCTGCATCTATGGCTGCAGTTCTTCTGTGTGCAGGAAA
Organism: Flavobacteriaceae bacterium; assembly: GCA_016780245.1. GTDB lineage: Bacteria > Bacteroidota > Bacteroidia > Flavobacteriales > Flavobacteriaceae > Marisimplicoccus. The sequence continues at coordinate 9,658 of JADHME010000030.1, forward strand.
GAAGGGAAAAAGATCTGCACTAAAACACTCAAGAGTTATGATACACCAGCCTTTAGGTGGAGTTTCTGGTCAAGCAGCTGATATTGAAATTACAGCAAGAGAAATTCTTAAGCTTAAAGATGAATTATATAAGATTATTTCAAAACATACTGGCCAAACTTTCAAAAAGGTAAATGCAGATAGTGATAGAGACTATTGGATGAAAGCAGATGAAGCTCAAAAATATGGTATGGTTGACGAAGTATTAAACAAATAATATGAGTGAAGAAGAAATCTTATGTTCTTTTTGTGGTAGATCAAAATCTCAGACAAAATTATTAATAGCTGGTTTAGATGCCCATATATGTGATATATGTATATCTCAAGCAGATATGATTCTTAAAGATGATGAATCTAGTAAAGATCCATCTGATTTTGCTATTGAGTTAAAACCTCCAAAAGAAATTAAAAAATTCCTAGATCTTCACGTTATTGGTCAAGAAGATGCAAAAAAAACTTTATCAGTAGCAGTTTATAATCATTATAAGAGAATTAATCAGAAACATTTACAGGAAGAAATTGAAATACAAAAAAGTAATTTAATTCTTGTTGGACCTACAGGTACAGGTAAAACTCTATTAGCTCAAACTATATCAAAGTTTTTAAATGTACCTATTGCGATTGTTGATGCGACAGTTCTTACTGAAGCAGGCTATGTTGGTGAAGATGTTGAAAGCATTTTAAGTAAACTTCTGCAGACTGCTGATTTTGATGTAGATAAAGCTCAAAATGGAATTGTTTTTATAGACGAAATTGATAAAATTGCAAGAAAAAGCGATAACCCTTCTATCACTAGAGATGTTTCAGGTGAAGGAGTTCAACAGGCTTTACTTAAGTTACTTGAAGGAACTACTGTAAATGTTCCACCTAAAGGGGGAAGAAAACATCCAGATCAAAAATTCATAGAGATTGACACATCTAATATTCTTTTTATTGCAGGTGGTGCTTTTGATGGAATTGAAAAAATAATTAAAACTAGATTAAATCTTCAATCTATTGGATTTAAACCTGCAAATGAAAAAGTAATTAATGAAAATGAAGAGAATGTTTTAAGATATATAAATCCCCATGATATAAGATCATATGGACTTATTCCCGAAATTATTGGAAGATTACCTGTTATGTGTCACTTAAACCCTTTAACCAAAGATGCATTGAGAGATATTATGACAATTCCTAAAAATGCCTTGATTAAGCAATACACTAGGCTTTTTGAAATGGATGATATTAACTTTTCAATTACTCCAGGCGCAATTGACTACATCGTGGACAAGGCATATGAGTTTAAGCTAGGTGCTAGAGGACTAAGAACACTGTGTGAAGCAATTTTAAATGATGCTATGTTTAATTTACCAAGTTCTGGAGAGAATGAACTAAAAATCACAAAGCTATATGCGGATGAAAAGCTTCAAAAAATTGATCTACCCTACTTAAAAGCAGTTTCCTAATTCATTGAAATTAATTCCTCAATAAACTCTCTTGAATTTGATAACCTCGGAATTTTATTCTGCCCTCCAAGTTTATTCTTAGATGAAAGCCAATCATAAAAAAGATTCTTTCTTGCGACAACTACTTTAGGTAGCTCAAGTGTTGAACTTTTATACCTCTTGGCTTCATAATCAGAATTCAGACTTTGAAGATTTAGATCAAGTATTTCCGTAAATTTATTAAGATCATCAGGCTGTTTATCAAACTCAATTAACCACTCATGTGAGCCTTTAGTCTTACTGCCCATAAAAACCGGGCCTACCGTGTAGTTGGATATTGAAGACTTTGTTAACTCAGAAGTTAAGGATAAAGCCTTTTCTGCATTCTCAATTACCAGCTCTTCACCAAAAACATTTATAAAATGTTTTGTCCTCCCTGTTATCTTAACTCTATATGGATTCATGCAAGTGAACTTAACTGTATCACCTATTTTATATCTCCACAGACCAGAATTTGTTGTTATTACCATTGCATAATTTACATTCAGTTTAACATCAGCTAATGAAACAATTTCTTGCTCTGACCCGTTAGCTGGATAAAATTCGTAGAATATACCGTAATCTAACATAAGTAGTAGTTCACTTGATTCATTTTGATCTTGAATAGCAAAAAACCCTTCAGAGGCATTATAAATTTCAAAATATTTGAAATCTTTTGATGGAAATAATTTTTTGTAGAGGTTTTTGTAAGGCTCAAAACTTACTCCCCCATGGAAATAAACTTCACAATCATTCCAAATATCAATAACGTTGTTTCTACCAGTTTTTTCAATTACTTTTTGAAGTAACGACAACATCCAAGAAGGAACACCTGCAAAGCTTGTCACTTTTTGACTTAAAGATTCATTTATTATTGCTTCAACTTTTTGTTCCCACTCCGGAATTAACGAAACTTTTGAACTAGGTGTACTGCTTAGCTCAGCCCAAAAAGGTAAGTTATCAATTATAATAGCAGATAAATCTCCATAATAGCTACTATTATTTTCATAGATATCCTTTGACCCTCCTAGTCTTAAACACTTTCCTGCAAGTAATTGTGAATTTATATTATTATTAAAGTACAACGAGAGCATATCTTTTCCAGCCTTGTAATGACAATCTTCCAAAGACTCAAAACTTATTGGGATAAATTTACTTTTAGCGTTAGTAGTTCCACTTGATTTTGCAAACCATTTTATAGAAGTTCTCCAAAATATGTTTTGCTCACCTTTTCTATTCCTTTCAATATCAGCGTATATATCTTCATAAGATACAATTGGAACTCTTTCTTTAAAATCATCATAAGATGCTATTGTTTTAAAATCATTCTTTTTTCCAATTTCAGTATCAATAGAATAAACGACAAGTTTTCTAAGAACTTCTTGTTGAACTTCTATAGGATAGTCTTTAAATAATTCTATTTGACTTATCCTTCTTTTTAAAAAAAAGGATGCAACAGAATTAAAAATTGGAATTGGCATGGATTACATATATTTAGCATAAAAATAGTAAACAAAAAATTATGTTTTCAGGAGTAATAAAAAAAATGATTTCAATACAT
>JADHME010000004.1 GCA_016780245.1 Flavobacteriaceae bacterium
GAACATTATCCTTTTTTTCAGCAATTTTACTTGCAATCTTAACTGCTTCATCTATTGACTCAGTTTCTACAATTATTTCAGATATTGGCTTAAATGTCTCTAACAATTTTGTATTATCAATTCCTAAACATATTATTGCCTTAACTTTTTCTCTAACAATTGGTAATAATTCAGAATAGTCATTTCCTTTATCTACTCCTCCTGCGATCCATACAGTTGGAGAAGTCATTGAATCTAAAGCAAAATATGCTGCATTTACATTAGTTGCTTTAGAGTCATTTATATAATTAACCCCTTGTATTCTTAAAAAATTCTCTAATCTGTGAGGAAGTCCCGAAAAACCCAATAAACTTTCTCTTATTATTTCATTTTCAATTTTTAATAAATCTGAAACTGTTAATGCAGCCATAGCATTAAGCAAATTGTGTCTTCCTTTTAATGCAAGTTCTTCTGTATTTATCATAATTGTTTTTTTTTTGTTTGACAGAATATTTTTTTTATTATTTATTAAGTTTTTGTTTTGATTTTCAATACCATATGAAATTCTTTTTACTGTTGACTTCTCATTATCTAATGCATCAACCAATTGATTATCATCAGAGTTATAGATCAAATAGTCAGAGTTATCTTGATTTAAGATAATTTTCATTTTTGCGTCTATGTATTTACTAAAATCCAAATCATACCTATCTAGATGGTCTTCCAGTACATTAGTAATCACTGATATATTTGGTTTAAAGTCTTTAATATCATCTAATTGAAAACTACTTATCTCTAATACATATATATCTTTATCTCCTGAGAGCAACATTTTGGAGAAGCTATCACCAACATTTCCTGCAATGCCTACATTAAGACCTGCAGCCTTTAGAATATTATAAATTAAATTAGTAGTAGTTGTTTTACCATTTGTACCAGTTATACATATTTTAAATGAATTTGAGTTAGTACTTGCAAATTCAATTTCAGAGATTATAGGAATTTCCAGGGATTTGATTTTAATGATTATATCAGCCGAATTTGGTATTCCAGGACTTTTAATTATTAAATCTGAAGATTGAATTTTATCAATGGAATGTTTATTTTCTTCATATTCAATTGAGTTATCTTCAAAAAGTAATTTTATATTATCATCTATTTGATTAATATCTGATACAAAAACGTTATAACCTTTTTTTGAAGCTAACATTGCTGCACCAAACCCGCTTTCTCTAGCACCAAGTATTGTCACATTTTTTATCATCTAATCTTAAGTGTTAATATTGTTAATAAGGCTAAAAAAATTCCGATTATCCAAAATCTTGAAACAATTTTACTTTCGTGATATCCTGCCTTTTGATAATGATGATGAATTGGAGACATAAGAAAAATTCTCTTACCATGACCTAATCTTTTTTTAGTTATTTTAAAATATCCTACTTGTAAAATGACTGAAATAGCTTCAATTAAGAATACACCACAAAGAAGAGGAATCATTAATTCTTTTCTAATTAATATTGAAATGACTGCAATTAATCCTCCAACAGTAAGACTTCCTGTATCACCCATAAATATGGAAGCTGGATATGTATTATACCAAAGAAATCCAACTAAAGATCCTAGAAGAGAAGCTATAAATATTGTAATTTCTCCTACTCTAGGTATATACATAATATTCAAATAATCTGAAAAAATTATATTACCAGAAGTCCATGCAAAAACTCCAAGAGTAAAAACGATAATTGCAGAAGATCCAGCTGAAAGTCCATCTAGACCATCTGTTAAATTGTTTGAATTTGAAACTGCAGTTACGATAAATATTATTATTGGAATAAGAATTAACCATAACATATTTTCATTATTAAAAATAGCATTAGAAATAAGGGCATAGTCTAGCTCATTATTTTTAAAAAATGGAATTGTTGTTTTAAATGATTTTATCTCATTGGATTGGAAGTTTTCAATGCTGTTAGTATCATTTATCGAAGAAAACTCAACTATAGTTATATCGTTACTTGTTAATAACATAATTCCAACAAAAATTCCTAGAATAGTTTGTCCAGCAATTTTGAATTTTCCTTTGAGACCTTTTTTGTCTTTCCTAAAGACCTTTATGTAATCATCAATAAAACCTATAATTCCAAGTATAATTGTTGATATCAGTAATATTTTTATATAGATATTTTCAAGATTGGACATTAATAATACTGGAATAATAGTTCCAATAATTATTATTAGTCCACCCATTGTTGGTGTACCAGATTTTTCTTCTTCTCCTTCTAAACCTAATTTTCTTACATTCTCACCTATTTGTCTCTTTCTTAAATACTTAATGATTCTTTTACCAAAGACAACAGATATTATTAGTGAAATAATTACCGAGACGGCTGCCCTAAATGACAAATAATCAAATAGACTTGCTCCAGGGAGGTTATATTGAGTTTCAAGAAATTCAAATAGATAATATAACATACTTACTTATTAAAAATTTTTTTGGCTATTTTAAAATCATCAAACTTGATTACTTTATTTTTCAATATTTGATAGTCTTCATGTCCTTTTCCTGCAATAAGAACTATATCTCCTTCTTCACTATTTTTTTTTGCTTCTTCAATTGCCTTGGATCTTTCAATCTCAACCAAAATTTTATTGTTGTTATAGTTTGATACTCCTGAAACTATATCTTTAATTATTGATTCTGGATTCTCTGATCTAGGATTATCAGATGTAAAAATTACTTTATAACTAAGGTCTGAACATATCTTTCCAATCATGGACCTTTTAGCTTTATCTCTATCTCCACCACATCCAATTACCGTTATTAAGTTTTGATTAGATTTTTTAATCTTATTAATTGTAGATAATACATTTTCAACTGCATCTGGTGTATGAGCATAATCAATTATTACCGTAACATTACTATTTGATAGAAATGATTGAAGTCTTCCTTGAACGCTATTAAGCTCACTAATATTAGTTAAAAGATTTAATGAATCTATCTCATAAATTTTGCCAACTGAATAAATTGCTAATACATTATAAGCATTAAACTCACCTATTAGTTTTGTCCAGATTTCACTATTTTCAATATTTAGCAACATTCCATTAAGTTGTTGTTCAACTATTCTGCATGAAAAATTTGACTTAGACTTAATTGAATATGTATAAACTCTTGCAGAAGAATTTTGAGTCATGAATTTTCCATTCTTATCATCAATATTTATTAATGCAAATGAGTTTTTATTAAGAGTATCAAAAACCTCTTTTTTAGTATCTCTATAATCTTTAAATGTCTTATGGTAATCAATATGATCATGTGTTAAGTTTGTGTAAACAATTCCTTTAAAATCATTACCAAAAACTCTTTTTTGTTTAATTCCATGAGAAGAAACTTCAATGAAACAGACCTTGATGTTCCTTTTCACCATTTCGTTTAGATGGTGATTTAATAAAACAGGATCAGGAGTTGTATTTTTTGAATTTTCAGTAAATTCTTCATATTCAATACTTATAGTTGATATTAGACCTGATTTAATCCCTTGATTATTGAAAAGTTTGTACAGCAGTGAGGTTATAGTAGTTTTACCGTTAGTTCCTGTTACTCCTATTAAATCTATTTTTGAAGAAGGATTGTCATATAAATTAGAAGAAATTGTGTAAAGAGCTGTTTTTGAACATTTAACCTTAATAAATACAATTTTATAATCATTGATTTTTTTTGGAAGTTTTTCACATACAACTACTGATGCGCCATTATTTATTGACTGATCTATATAATTATGACCATCTAAGTCATATCCTTTAATAGCAATGAATATATTATTTTGTTTAATCTGTCTTGAATCAAAAGAAATTCCTGAGATACTAAGATTTGTATCACCATAAACTGAATCAATATTTACACCAAACAATATTTCTTTTAAATCTTTCAAAATACTTCTGTAAGTTTATTCGTATTAATCTCAATCTCAATTGGAATATTATTCATAATTTTTTTTGCTACTTTTTTAAATACCGGAGCAGCTACAGTATTACCATAATAACCTTCAGATTTTTTTGGTTTATGAATGACAACAATTGATGAATATTTAGGATCATCTGCAGGAAAATAACCAACAAAACTTGATATATATTGAGTTTCATCTTTAGTGTAATCAACTTGAGCTGTTCCTGTTTTACCAGCAATTTTTAGATCTTTATCATATATATTATTTGCGGTTCCCCATGGTTTTTCAACTACATTTAATAGCATCTTTTTAACTGATTTCAGTGTTTCTCTTGAAGAAATTGAAGGCATAATAATCTCTCTATCTATTTGGTAAATTGGTTTTTCTCCAATTGATCCAATACTATTTATGAAGCTTGGTTTAACCATTTCTCCATTATTAGCTACAGCATTATAGAAAGTAAGTTGTTGCAAAGGTGTTAAACTAACACCATAACCAAAGGCCATCCATGGAAGAGATATTCCATTCCAATTATCATCTGATGGATGAGGAATTTTTGGCTCACCCTCACCTAGAATATCGACTCCAATTTTTCTATCAATTTTCATATTGATAAGCCTATCAACAATTCTTTCAGGATTATCTTTATAATTATCATATATAAGCTTAACTATTCCTGTATTAGATGATACTTCAAATGCTCTTGCAGCTGTAATCTTTCCATAACCCCTTCTATTTGAATCTTTTACTTCGTATTTGTTGTAAAATTTTAAGATTCCATTTTCTGTATCAACTGAATCAGTGGGTTTTATCAATCCGTCCTCTAAAGCTGCAATCATAGTCATTAGTTTGAATGTAGATCCTGGCTCGTGACTTTCACCCACAGCATAATTTAATCTTTCATAATATTTACCATCTTGGTTTACTCCAAGATTAGATATAGCTTTAATCTTACCTGTTTTGGTTTCCATTACAATCATTGTTCCATGATCGGCTTCAAAATTTTCTAACTGATATAGTAGTTCATGATGAACAATATCCTGTATTTCAGTATCTATTGTTGTATGAATATCATATCCTTGAACAGGATCCCTTTCATAATAAGAAGTCATTGGCTTCCATTGTCCATCAGCAATTTTTTGCATTAGTCTTAATCCACTTTTACCAGACAGAAACTCAGAGTATGCTCCTTCTAAACCAACTCTAATGTAATTTCCAGATCTATCAACTTTTTCATATCCAATAGTTCTTTCTGCTACTTTACCTAGATGACTTTGTCTAGAATGACTCTCATTAATTATTAAACCTCCTTTATATAAACCTTGATTAAAAATTGGAAAAGATTTAATAAGATTCACATCTGAAATGGACATGTTTCTTCCAATTAATAAATATCTATTGTTGTTGAGTCTTGCCTTATTTAGATAATCTTTGAAATAGTTTTTTTCTTTATTGAAGAAGTTTGATAAATTATTTGATAAGTCATCTAAACCTGAATTGTAAAGATTTTGACTTGGAATTTTTGAGTCCCATCTCAACTCGTACTTAGTAACAGTTGACACTATTAAATCACCATTTTCAGAATAGATATTTCCTCTTGAAGACTCTACTTCAACATTTTTTATAGTTTCAATTAATACAGAGGGATCTTGTTCATGGGTATTTTGTAAGTAGAAAATCTTTCCAATAACAAAAAAAGAAAACAAAAGAAATAAGAAGAACACAATGTTCATTCTATTAATAATTCTTTTATCAGATTTTTTCATACTAGTCTCTTATGATAATTTTTACTGGTGGATTGTTAGAAGGATAAAAACCTTGTTCATTCAATTTAGACGTTACCTTAGACTCCATTTTCACATTCATTAAGTTTATTTTTGTTGACACTGATATATTGTTTAAGTTATTTACCTCTTTATTTAACTCAGATATTTTAAAGACCTTTTGATCAGCACTGTGACTACTGAAGATGGTCATCATAATTAAAAAAGAAATAAACATTAACATTCTCCAATTTTTTCTAGAGTCTTTACCTGCTAGAAAGTCAATATTTATAAACGATAGAAAATTTTTCATATTTTTTCAGCAATTCTGAGCTTAGCACTTCTTGATCTTTTATTATTATTTAATTCATCTTCAGATGGGGTAACTATTTTACCTATCTTCTTAAAAGAAGTCTTTATATTTCCATAAATATCACTTTCTACTTGTTGATTAAAACTTCCATTTTGAATATATCTTTTTACTAACCTGTCTTCTAGAGAATGGTATGAAATACACACTAGCCTTCCTCCTTTATTTAAGAATTGTGATGAAGCTTCAAGTAATTTTTTTATTACTGAGAGTTCATCGTTAACTTCAATTCTTATAGCTTGAAAAATTTTAGCTAGAAACTTGTTATTATTCTTTGAAGGGGATATTGGTTTTAATATTCTTATTAAATCACCAGTTCTAACAATTTTTTGTTTTGACCTTTGACTGATAATTATTTGAGTAACTTTTTTATAATTTTTAAGCTCACCAAAATTTTTGAATATATAATTTAAGTCATCACTACTGTACTTATTTAATATTTGTTTTGCATCCTTTTTTTGATGCTTATTCATTCTCATATCAAGATCTGAATCAAATCTTATAGAAAATCCTCGTATTTGAGTATCAATTTGATATGATGAAATTCCAAAATCAGCAAGAAGACCATCTATTTTATCAATTTGCAGGTATTTAAGATGGTTATTTAAGTATTTAAAGTTTGATTTTATGAGCTTAAGTCGGTTATCATCAATTTGATTCTCTATTGCATCAGCATCTTGATCAAATGCTATAACCTTTCCAGACGAGTTAAGATGACTTAAAATCTCTTTAGTATGACCTCCCCCACCAAAAGTTGCATCAACATATACTCCGTTAGGTAAAATATTTAGTCCATTTATAGACTCTTTCAATAAAACCGGAACATGATATGTGTTATTCATCTTTATCTCCCATTACTTCTTCTGCTAAACTTCCAAAATCAAATTTTGCATCATCAATAGCATTTTCATAATATGTTTTGTCCCATATTTCAAGAATATTTACTGCAGAGGATACAACTACTTCTTTTTTAATTTTTGCATGATTTATTAAATCCTTTGGAATTAAAATTCTTCCAGAAATATCTATATCAATCTGTCTAACACCAGCTGTAAATCTTCGAATGAAATCAATATTTTTTTTATTAAACCTGTTTAGTTTATTTATTCTTTCCATTAAGTCATCCCATTCTTTTAAAGGATAGAGCTCTAAACACTGATTAAATACAGCTCTCTTTATTACAAAACCATTTTTAAGTTTATCGGATAGCTGTTTTTTAAGTGACATAGGAAGCAAGATTCTTCCTTTATCATCTGCTTTACATTCATATGTTCCAACAAAGTGTTGCATTAACTGGTTGATTTACTCAAATATAAAATTATTTTACCACTTTTTACCACTTTTTACCACTTTGTTAATAAATTATTTTTTTTTTATTTATTAACCTGATTTACAATTAATTAAGATGTAAAAAAAATAGGTTATTCTTTATGTATATATTTGTTCTAAATCATTAAATTTTTTCATTAATTATTAAGCTGGAAAATTTTAAATGCAGTATTTATTTATGGAGACAGAATTAATTAACGAAGGTGGCTTTAACTATATTGAAAATGGGAATGGAAGACCTATTATAATACTTCATGGTCTTATGGGAGGCCTAAGTAATTTTAAAGGAGTGTATGACTATTTTCCAAGTGTAAAACATAAGGTTATAATCCCTGAACTTCCCGTTAATTCTACCCCCATTTTAAAAACAAATGTTGCAACTTTCTCAAAGTTTATTTTTGAGTTTATTCAGTATAAAAATTTAAAAGATGTAATCTTGTTGGGTAATTCATTAGGAGGTCATGTAGGGTTACTTTTTACAAGGGATTATCCTGAACTTGTAAGTGGTTTGATAATAACCGGTAGTTCAGGATTATATGAAAAATCTATGATTGGTGATGGATATCCGAAAAGGGGTGATTATGAATATATAAAAACTAAAACTGAAGAGGTCTTTTATGACCCAAAGATTGCAACAAAAGAAATCGTTGATGATGTTTTTGCCAGTGTTAATGATAGAGAAAAATTAATAAGAACTTTATCGCTCGCAAAAAGTGCTATAAGACATAATATGGCAAAAGATCTTCCAAAAATGAATACTAAGACTTTAATTATCTGGGGTAAACAAGACTCTGTAACACCACCTAATGTTGCAGAAGATTTTAATAAACTTCTTCCAAATTCAGATTTATCTTGGATCGACAAATGTGGACATGCTCCAATGATGGAACATCCTAATGACTTCAATAAAATTATGGAAGATTGGCTTTCTAAAAATAACTTATAATCTTCTTGATTATGAAAATCATTAAGTCAGCATTTGAAAAAAGCAGTAGTAAGATTAGTGAGTGTCCAAAGGGGAGTTTACCTGAGTTTGCACTAGTAGGTAGATCAAATGTCGGAAAATCTTCATTGATTAACACGTTACTAAACAAAAAATCAATTGCAAAAACATCTTCAAAACCAGGAAAGACTCTTTTAATTAATCATTTTAAAATTAATGATAAACTTTATTTTGTGGATCTACCTGGGTATGGATATGCAAAAGCCTCAAAACAAATAATTAAAGAAATAAAACTAATTCACGAAAGTTATTTTAAAACGAGAAAACAACTTTTATTTACCTTTCTGTTAATTGACATTAGACACGACCTCCAAAAGGTTGATCTTGAATTCATGAAATATCTTAATAGCATGATGTGCCCTTTTGTTATTGTTTTTACAAAATCTGATAAAATTAAATCAGATTTAGTAAGTGAAAAAATTAAACTTTATAAAGACTCACTTCTAAGTTATTGGGAGGATTTACCTGACACTTTTGTTACTTCAGCGTGGAATAGTAAAGGTGTAGATGAGATCTTAGAGTTTGTGAATCAATCAATTAAAAAATATACTATTTAGTATCTTGATTAATTTTACTTTCAAATTTTTGAGAAAATTCATCAATAATTTTTATTAAATCCTCATTACCTATTGCTTTTGTAATAGTCTGATTCATTGATTTGAGTGTTTGAAGCATGAAAGTTTTCATTTCATCAATTGGCATTTCTTTTGTCCATAGATCCATTTTTAAAGTTTCCTTTTGTTTACTATCCCAAAATGAAAGAAATATTGCTTTTGAAAGCTGATCCTTTATTCCACCATCAGGTGCGGACCACATTATTTCTTCAGGAATATTATTTTGATCTAATTTTACTTTAATTGTTATTTCTGTTTCTTTCATTTAAATTTATTATGCACTAGATTTGCACAAATATAACCAAATACCATTTGATGGAATACCCCAAAAAAGTTTCTGAACACATTGTGAGCTGGATTGATAATTATATTAATGAATCTGGAGTTAAAGGCATAGTTGTAGGTGTATCAGGAGGAGTTGACTCAGCATTGACCTCAACTCTTTGTGCTGAGACTGGGCAAAATGTCCTATGTCTTGAAATGCCAATTTATCAAAATAAAGATCAAGTTTCAAGGTCTGAGAAGCATATAGATTGGTTAAAATCTAAGTATACAAATGTTACTTCAAAAAAAATAGAATTAGATAAAACATTTGAATCTTTTGTTAGCTCTGTACCTAATAATAGCTCAGATAAGCACGAACTTAGTTTAGCTAATACAAGATCTAGACTTAGAATGGTTACACTATACTATTTTTCTGCCTTAAATGATTATATTGTTGCCGGAACAGGAAACAGGGTTGAAGATTTTGGAATAGGTTTTTATACAAAATATGGTGACGGTGGTGTTGATATTAGCCCAATTGCTGATTTATTAAAATCAGAAGTGTTTAGTTTAGCTAGATTTCATAAAATTATTGATGAGATTATTGAAGCAGAACCAAATGACGGACTTTGGAATGACAACAGAAGCGATGAAGATCAGATTGGTGCATCTTATGAAGAAATTGAAACCGCAATGATCAATTTTGATAAAAATGAAGATTTATCTCATAGAGAAAAAGAGGTACTTAAAATATATAAGTCATTCAACAATGCAAATAAGCATAAAATGGACCCTATTCCAGTATGTAAAATACCAAAAGATTATCTATAAGTTTTGAAGAAATTAAAAATCTTAGTACTTGATTGTAACCCAATTATTCATATTGGTTTAAAATCTATTTTCAAAAACTCTGTGATATTTGAAGTATGCGCGTATTTGGACACCAAAAATTTACTTATTGAGACTATCTGTGAAGAAAAAATAGATTTAATAATTTCTGAAATTGATCTTAACGGAAGCTCAGCCAAGGATATTTTAAGGATTCTAAAAAAAAATAAAATTGATATTCCAGTTGTTATTTTTACTTCTCTTTCAAATGAAATCAAATCATTGAAATTACTTAAAAAAGGTGCTTCAGGATTTTTAACAAAAAATTTAAAGAAAAAAACCATTAGACATATACTTCAAGAAATTGCATTTTCAAGATACAATTCAGGTGAATTAAATAAATTCACTAGACTTAAAAACAGATTCAATTTCGATTATAATACGGAAAAGATTAATAGTCTTTCGAAAAGAGAACTCCAGGTTCTTAAATTATTTTTTAGAGGTAAAAGGAATATAGAAATATCTGAAAAACTCAAAATAAATCAAAAAACAGTTAACACCTATATTACAAGAATAATGAGAAAGTTAGAAGTTAATTCAAAAACAGATTTATTTATTTTAGCTAGAAAACATATCAAACAACCCTATTAAGTTTTGCTGATAAAAGCTTCTTTAAGCTATAGTAACTCATAACCTCCTCTAAAACTTTATCCTTATCATCATTACTATTATCTTTAAGTTCACTGATCTTTTTATCAATCAAATATCTTCTCATATTTAATATAGTTTCGTTAACTAGTTGACTTAACTCACTGCCAATTTTTTTTACATAAATATTTTTTTTCTCCCAATCATGTAGCTGATACTTTTCATCATTTATTAAAATATCAGAAACTATTTTACTCGAATTAGGATCAAGATCATTTATAAAGTTGTCAATTGAAATTATTTTTTGATTATGGAAGCTATTTATAAGCTTATTATATATTTCTTTGAAAGGTTCATGAGTGAATTTTATCTCATCCTGTTGTAGATCTAAATATATTTTCTCAAATACTTTAGACCTAATTTCTTTTTTGCTTTCAACAATATCTCCTTTCTCATTTTTATTTAAGATTATATCTTCAAAAAGTATTTCTTCAGCTCCATATTTTAATAGAATGCTAATTATTTGCCTTTCTAATTGATATATATACTCACTGCTATTTTCCTTTTTTGAAGTTTCAACCTTTAGTAAATTATTCTTAGAATAATTTCGGGTTTTTGCTTTTTGTATTTTTTTACCAGTTTCAATAATTGATAAAGATCTAAAAAGAGATGACTCATCTATAGATAAGACAGAAGAAAGTTTCTTGATATAAACCTCTTGTTTAAGAGATTCTGGAATTAGAGAGATTGATTTAAGAATACTTTTAATTATAGTAACTTTTTTATCTTCATCATTTTCATATTCTTTATTATTACTTAATATAAAATCTATTAAATCCTTTGATTGTTCATCAATGTAAGCAACCATTTTATCACGTTTATTTTTTTTAACGAAGCTGTCAGGATCTTCTCCATCAGGGAATGGACATATTCTTACATTTAAACCTTCTTCTAAAATAATATCAATACCTCTTAATGATGCTGATAAACCTGCTTGGTCTCCATCAAAAAGAATCACAATGTTTGATGTAAGTCTTTTAATGAGAATTATTTGATCTTTGGTTAGAGTTGTTCCAGATGATGCTAAAACATTTTTTATTCCATGCTCATGTAATTGGATGACATCCATATAACCTTCAACCAAATAACACACGTCATCTTTAACAATAAACTGCTTAGATTCATATATACCATATAGAGTTTTACTTTTATTGTAGATTTTACTTTCTGGAGAGTTTATATATTTTGCAATTTTTTTATTTGAATCAATTATTCTACCTCCAAACCCGAGTATCCTACCAGAAATACTCTTAATTGGAAACATTATTCTCCCCCTAAATCTATCAATATGACTATCTTCATTTGATATAACCAAACCTGTCTCAATTAAATAGTCCTTAGTGAAACCATTTTCTGATGCATTTTTGTAAAAACTGTTTTTTAAATCAGGGCTGAACCCAATATTAAAGTTTTCAATGGTTGAATCTGAAAGACCCCTATCTATCAAATAGTCTCTAACATTATCTTTCTTGGATAAAATATTTTGAAAGTATTCTTGAGCAAATGAATTAATAATAAACAAAGATTCTCTTGCATTTCTTTCTTCAACATTTTCAGATTTATTGGTTGTCTCTATTATCTCAATGTTATATTTATTAGCTAGGTATCGAATTGATTCTGGATAGTTAAATTGCTCATGCTCCATAAGAAAGGCAATTACATTACCTCCTTTACCGGAACTGAAATCTTTCCAAATCTGTTTTGATGGAGAAACAATAAAGCTTGGTGTTTTTTCATTAGTAAAAGGACTTAAACCTTTGAAGTTAGCACCAGTCTTTTTTAAAGCTATAAAATCAGATATAACTTCTTCAACTCTAGCATATTCAAAAACTTTATCAATAGTCTCTTTACTAATCAAACCTTATAATTTAGTATTAATATAGTAAATTAATACTTTCGGTCAATGATATAGTCCAATAAGATTTTAAGTGAATTTTTTGATTCATTATCTGGAAAAGTTTCAAGTATTTTTAATGCTTTATTCTTGTATTCTGACATGAGATTTTCAGCATATTTAAATCCGTTATTTTCTTTAACAAACTGATTAATAGCTTTCTTATCTTGGTTTGAAAGTTTTTTTCTTTTTAGAATAGATCTCATTGATCTTCTCTCAGATTGACTTGCCTTTTTTATTGAATAAATTAATGGGAGAGTAATTTTTTGACTTTTTAAGTCATCTTTAGTTGGTTTTCCAATTCTGTTTTTAGAATAATCAAAAAGATCATCCTTAATTTGAAAAATAATACCTAAGTATAATCCAAAATTTTCAACATTTTTGGTTTTTTCATTACCAGATGATATTAACCCAAGCAGACAACAACACGAAAATAAAGATGCTGTTTTTTTTGTGATTAAGGTGATATATTCTTCTTCTGTTATGTTAAAACTTCTTGACTTTTGAATTTGAAAAAGCTCTCCTTCTGAAATTTCTTTCACAGCATTTGATACTTGGTCTAATAAATCATAGTCTTTATTTTGAGTAGAAAGGAGTAAAGCCTTAGACAAAAAAAAGTCTCCCACCAATACAGAAATTTTATTTTTCCACAATGCATTAATAGTAAGAAACTTTCTTCTAATATTACTATCATCTACAACATCATCATGAATTAATGAAGCAGAATGAATAAGCTCAACTAAATTGGCAGCCCTATATGTTTTTGATGAAACTTTTCCATTAGAAAACATCTTAGAAAAAAGGATAACAAGAGTGGGTCTAATTTGTTTTCCTTTTCTTTTTAAAACATACTTAAGAATTAGATCAAGCAACTTAACTTTAGAAGATACTGAATTGAAAAATTGTTCTTCAAAAATTTTTAATTCTTGTGAGATGGGATTTTTTATTTTTTTTGAAATATTCAAAATCTAGACTTAGATAATCATCATAGCATCTCCATATGAGAAGAAGTTATATTTCTTTTCAATTGCCTCTTTATATGCCTTTAAAACAAAGTCTATTCCACCAAAGGCTGATACCATCATAATTAGAGTTGACTTTGGTGTATGAAAATTAGTAATCATTGAATTAGCGATAGAGAAGTCATAGGGTGGATATATAAACTTATGTGTCCAACCATCATATGGGTTAAGAGTACCAAAAGATGAAACAGAGCTCTCTAATCCTCTAATAACAGTCGTTCCAACTGCACAAATTCTCTTGTTATTTTTTAAAGCACTGTTAATGATGTTAGCAGAATTTTCATTTATTTTAAGTTCTTCGCTATCCATTTTATGTTTAGATAAATCCTCAACATCAACCGGGCTAAATGTGCCAAGCCCAATATGAAGAGTAATTTCTGGAAGAAGCACTCCTTTAATTTCAAGTTTTTTTAGTAAGTGTTTTGAAAAGTGTAACCCTGCTGTTGGTGCAGCAACAGCACCCTCATTCTTGGCATATATAGTTTGAAATCTATCCTTATCATTTTCTTCAACTGGCCTATTGATATATTTTGGAAGAGGAGTCTCACCTAATTCTTGGAGTTTATTTCGAAACTCATCATAAGGTCCGTCAAAAAGAAACCTTAATGTTCTTCCCCTAGAAGTTGTATTATCAATAACTTCAGCAACTAGGCTTTCATCTTCTCCAAAGTAAAGTTTATTACCTATTCTTATTTTTCGTGCAGGATCGACTAATACATCCCATAACCTTTGATCAGTATTTAATTCTCTTAAAAGAAATACTTCAATTCTTGCTCCAGTTTTTTCCTTGTTTCCATATAATCTTGCAGGGAAAACTTTAGTATTATTTAATACAACTACATCCCCTTCGTCAAAAAAATCAATAATATCTTTAAAGACTAAGTGCTCAATTGTCTGCTCTTTTCTGTTTAATAGCATTAGTTTAGATTCATCTCTTTCTTCAGATGGGTACTGAGCCAAAAGTTTCTGGGGCAGCTTATAATCAAAATTAGATAGTTTCATAGAATTTTATTAAGTCCGCAAATATAATATTCTGGAATGCCGAAAGTCAAGTATTTAGCTATTTATTTTTTGAAATTTCAAATCCAAGTTTTTCCAGATGATCCCAAAAGCTGACATAAGATTTTGTAACAACCATTGGATCATTAATTATTATAGGATTTAAAAGGGATAGTGGAGCAAAAGACATAGCCATCCTGTGATCATTATACGTGTCTATTGAAATATGTGATTTAAGTTGTGAGTTATTTTCTAAATGCAGAGAATTATCTGTTATTTCAATTTTATCTACTCCAAATTTTTCAATTTCAGATTTCAATGCTCTAAGTCTATCAGTTTCTTTTATTTTAAGTGTTTGCAGGCCATAAAGATCACAATCAATTTCAAGACCTAAACATGTTACAACTATTGTTTGAGCTAGGTCAGGATTATTTGAAAGATCTAATGATATTTTTTTCTCAATTTTATCATCAGATTTACTTAGATGAATTCCATCATTAATATATGTAGTTCTAACACCAAAATTTTTATAAATCTCAACTAGATCAGAGTCTCCTTGTATACTATCATTAAAATAAGTGTTTAAAGTTAAATCTGACGAATCTGATAATGCGGCTATACTATAAAAATATGATGAAGAGCTCCAATCTGACTCAACTATTTGACTTAGTATTTTTTTATTTGATAATGAATTAATCAGAATTTGATTAGGTTTAAGCTCAACACTCCCTCCTATTCTTTCAATAATTTTTTTTGTCATATCAATATATGGCAAAGAGATTATTTCTGTAGAGAGATTAATAACTAGTCCTTTTTGTAGGGATACTCCAAGCATCATAAGGGAAGAGATATATTGTGAACTGACATTTGCTGGAAGGTTAACTTGTTTCTTATTTATTACTCTACCATTAATTCTAATTGGAGGATAACCTTCATTCTCAAGATATGATATATCAACATCAAGTTGTCTTAATGCATCGACTAAAATTGAAATAGGTCTTTCTCTCATTCTTTTTGACCCAGTTAGGATAACCGATGAGTTCTCAATTGATGAAAAATAAGATGTTAGAAACCTCATTGCTGTCCCTGCATGTCCAATATCAATCTTCTCTTGATTAGAATTAATTGCTGACATCATAACTTTTGTGTCATCTGAATCAGAAATATTTTTTATTTCAAAATAAGAGGTGAAAGCTCTTAGGGCCAATAGTCTATTTGATTCACTTTTTGACCCACTAATATTTAAAGACCCTACTACAGATTTTGATTTTTTTGAAATTTCAAACACTACTTAAGCTTTTTATTTGATTTATGTCTTTGTCTGTCTCTCTCTGTTTTTTTGGATAGATTGTTTTTAAATGATTTTTCGAGGTCAATTCCTGTCTGATTTGCAAGACATATCAGAACAAATAACACGTCCGATAACTCATCACCTAGATCATCTATATTATCATTTTCTTTCAAACTTTGCTCACCATACTTTCTGGCAATAATTCTGGCAACCTCTCCTACTTCCTCTGATAATATTGCCATATTTGTAAGTTCGTTAAAGTATCTTACACCATGTTCATTTATCCATTCATCTACTAATTTTTGTGCATCTTTAATATTCATAGTTCAATTTTTTTGATTTAGTTTATTCCATAAATCCTCTTTAATTTCATTTATACCAAAATTACTAACAGAAGAGATTACATGATATTGCATATCCTTAAATTCTTGTTTTAAAATTGTTTTAAATTCTTCTAATAATTCTTGATCCATAAGATCTGCCTTGCTAAAGGCTATAATAAAATCTTTATCCGCAAGTTCTGGATTATATTTTATAAGTTCTTTTTGAAGAACTGTAAAGTCCTTCTTTATATTTTTTGTGTCGACAGGTATAACATATAGAAGTATCGAGTTTCTTTCAATATGTCTAAGGAAGTAATGACCTAAACCTCTACCTTCACTTGCTCCTTCAATTATTCCAGGTATATCAGCCATAACAAATGATCTAAAGTCTGACATTGCAACAATTCCAAGGTTAGGTTTTAATGTAGTAAATTCATAATCTGCTATTTTAGGTTTAGCATCAGATAGAACAGACAACAGTGTTGACTTTCCAGCATTAGGATATCCAACTAATCCAACATCTGCTAAAACTTTAAGCTCTAAAATTATTTTCAGTTCCTTTCCGGGAAGTCCACTTTGAGAATATCTAGGAGTTTGATTAGTAGGGGTCTTAAAATGAAAGTTACCACGTCCACCTTTACCACCTTTTAAAAGAATTATATCTGAGAACTCATCATTTATCTCGCAAATAACTTTTTCAGACTCTAATTCCTTAATAACAGTTCCAAGTGGAACATTAATTACAACATCTTCTCCGTTACTTCCAGATTTTCTTGAGCCACTACCATCTCCTCCATTTCCTGCTTTAAAATGTTTCTTATACCTAAAACTTTGAAGAGTCCATAAGTTACAATTACCTTTTAATATAATATTACCACCGTTACCACCATCACCACCATCTGGCCCTCCTTTTGGAACAAACTTTTCCCTTCTCAAATGAGTAGAACCTTTTCCACCTTTACCTGAATTAACAGTAAGCTTGACATAATCAACAAAATTATCGACTATCATAACAGACTAAATTAAACTATCAACAAGTGTGAATAATCTTGAAGTAATATCATCAACACTTCCATGGCCATTAACTGAGTAAAACTTTGATTGTTTTTGATAAAAATCAATTAGTATAGATGTCTTATTGTTATACTCGTTAAATCTATTTTTAATTTTTTCGATATCCTGATCATCAGACCTATTAGTAGTTTTACCTCGATCTAATAACCTAGTTATTAGCTCATCTTCGTCAACTTCTAGAGCAATAGTTGCATTTATCTTCTGTTTAATAGATTCAAGAAAAATATCGAGGGATTCAGCCTGATTATGTGTTCTTGGAAAACCATCAAAAATAAAACCATTAGCATCCTTATTTGTTAAAACTTCATTTTCAAGCATTTTAATTGTAACAATGTCAGGCACAAGATCTCCATTATCAAGAAATGACTTTGCTTCAATACCCAGATTAGTTTTATTTAAAATATTTTTTCTAAATAAGTCACCAGTAGATATATGACATAAATCATATTTATCTTTTAAAAAATCAGCCTGGGTTCCTTTCCCAGATCCTGGTTTACCAAAAATCACAATATTAAACATAGGCACAAAGATATTTAAAATGTTTGGTATTCTTTATTGTGATTAAAGGAATGCTTATTTTTGAAAGATGTTTAAGGAAAATAGAATAATTGGTATACTTGGAGGAGGTCAACTCGGAAAAATGGTTCTTGACGTAGCTAATAAATGGGGACTTCAAGTCTATATATTAGATTCCAATGAGAACTGCCCATCTAGCAAACTTTGTTCAAAATTTTTTCAAGGTGATTTAATGGACTTCGATACAGTTGTCAATTTTGGTAAAATGGTTGATATATTAACAATTGAAATAGAAAATGTAAATGTTGAAGCATTAAAATTTCTTGAATCCAATAGTTTGGAGGTTTTACCTCAATCAAAAGTGATTGAAATAATTCAAGACAAATCTAAACAAAAAGAATTCTACAATAATAACCAAATTCCTACTTCCTCATATAAAATTTTCACAGGTAAAAATGAGCTGAAAGAGAGTGTTAGCAGAGGTGAAACTTCACTTCCTTTTATTTGGAAAGCATCTAGAATGGGATATGACGGATACGGCGTAAATAAAATTTCTAATAACAAAGATCTAGAAAAAATAGATGATTGTCACTGTATAGTAGAGGAATTAATTTCAATAAAAAAAGAACTTTCTGTAATGGTAGCGTCTAGAAAATCTGGTGAATTAATTAATTATCCTGTTGTTGAAATGGAGTTCAATAGTGATTCAAATCAAGTAGAGTATATTTTATCACCTGCAAAAATTAATAATGATTTAAAATCAGATGCTGAAGAGCTTGCAATTCAGGTTGCAGAGAAACTACAAATTACAGGGATATTAGCTGTTGAAATGTTTTTAACTTCTGAAAACGAAATTCTAGTTAATGAGGTTGCCCCTAGACCACATAATAGTTATCATTTTTCAATAGAGGGATCATACACAAGTCAATTTGAACAACTTTTAAGATCAATTCTTGATATGCCTTTAGGAAGCACAAAGATTATAGATGCTGCAGTAATGGTAAATTTAGTGGGTGAAAAAGGATCTAACGGCCCTGTCATTTATAAGAATTTTGATCAAATTATTGGACTTGAAGGTGTTAATCCACATATTTACGGTAAATTTGAAACCAGATTCAATAGAAAAATGGGTCATGTAACTGTGATAAATGAAAATATTGATAAAGCAAAAGAATTAGCAAAAGAAATTAAAGAAACAATTATTATTACATCAGAAAAATGAGTCAAGTAGCAATTTTAATGGGTAGTAAGTCAGATTTTGAAATAATGAGTGAAGCTATTGAAATTCTCAAATCATTTGACATAAATACTGAATATGATATAGTCTCGGCTCATAGGACACCTAATAAAATGGTTGAATATGCCTCTAGTGCTGAAAAAAAAGGTATAAAAGTTATTATTGCAGGAGCAGGAGGAGCAGCCCACCTACCTGGAATGGTAGCTTCAATTACAAGTTTGCCAGTTATTGGTGTTCCAATAAAATCAAGAAATTCAATAGATGGTTGGGACTCAATTTTATCTATTCTTCAAATGCCAGGAGGAGTTCCAGTTGCAACTGTAGCTTTGAATGGCTCAAAAAATGCAGGTATTCTTGCTGCTCAAATTATTGGATCCTTTGATTCTAAAGTTGCCGATAAGGTCAAGGCCTATAAAAAAGATTTAGAAGATAAGGTTATTGAAAGTAGCAAAGATTTAAAGAAAAATAGCTAGTCCTTAATCCAATCCTTGTATCCTTTTTTATAATGATAAATCATTTTAAAACCTAAAGACTTCATTACGTGACTAGTCTTTAAACTTCTATTACCTGACATACAATATATAATGTAGGGTTTTTCTTTATCAAGCTTGTTTAGGTTATCTATAAACTCCCTCTTTTGAAAATCAATATTCAAAGAGGATCCTATTTTACCATTTTCAAATTCCTTTTCAGTTCTAAGATCAATTACCATTACTTTATCATTTATTAGACTATTTACTTGATCTTTATTAATATCTTGAATTACAGGTGATTGAAGAAAAACTAATAGTATATAAAAAAAAAGTTTTAACATTTAATGAACATTATTATTATTATTTTCAATAATACATATTTTTGCTAAAAACTTTTAATGTTTAAAGAAAATTTTACTCGAAGACATATAGGACCAAACTCTTCTGAGTTAAACAAAATTTTAAGCACAATAGGTGTCACATCAGTTGAACAACTTCTTGAGCAAACTATTCCTGAAAAGATTAGATTGAAAAAAGACTTAAATATTCCAGAGGGTATTTCTGAAATGGAATTTTTAAAAGAGATAAAAAAATTATCATCTCTAAATCAGAAGTTTAAAACTTATATTGGACTTGGATATCATGATACTTTCACCCCCTCTGTTATTCAAAGAAATATTTTGGAAAATCCTGGATGGTATACAGCTTATACTCCCTATCAACCTGAAATTGCTCAGGGAAGACTTGAAGCTTTATTAAATTTCCAAACAATGGTTTGCGATATTACTAAAATGGAAATAGCAAATGCCTCACTTCTGGATGAAGGTACTTCAGCCGCAGAAGCCATGATTATGATGTATAATAATAGATCAAAAGATCAGAAATCTACTGACCAAAATAAGTTTTATGTTGACTCTAACATATTTCCTCAAACTCTAGCTGTTCTATCAACAAGAGCTAAGCCACTTAATATTGAGTTAATAGTAGGTGATATAAAAGAATTAAATGAAGGTGAATTTTTTGGATGTATTATTCAATATCCTGGAAAAGACGGGAAATTGGAGGAAATAGATAATTTCTTAGAATCAATTAATAATGAAAATCTTAAAGTAATAATTGCTGTTGATTTAATGTCAATAGTTTTAATTGAACCTCCTAATCCTGATAAAATTGATGTTGTTGTTGGAACAACTCAAAGATTTGGAATACCACTTGGTTATGGAGGTCCTCATGCTGCTTTTTTTGCAACAAAAGAAAAATACAAAAGAAACATACCAGGAAGAATTATTGGTGTAACTAAGGACCTAGATGGGGATTATTCACTTAGGATGGCTCTTCAAACTAGAGAACAACATATTAAAAGAGACAGAGCTACATCAAATATTTGTACTGCACAAGTTCTATTAGCAGTAATGGCTGGAATGTATGCAGTCTATCATGGTCCGGAAGGCTTAAAAGAAATTTCAAAATCAATTCACCTTAAGGCTGTATATTTAAAAAGAAGTTTAGAATCAATTGGACTTCAAAT
Source organism: Flavobacteriaceae bacterium (assembly GCA_016780245.1). Classification (GTDB taxonomy): domain Bacteria; phylum Bacteroidota; class Bacteroidia; order Flavobacteriales; family Flavobacteriaceae; genus Marisimplicoccus. The sequence continues at coordinate 21,163 of JADHME010000004.1, forward strand.
TAAATATTCTAAATACTTTGACACAGTAACCGTTTTATGTGACTCAAAAAAAATTAAAGAATTAGCCGCTTTAAAAAATATTAATTTTTGCTTTCTCTCAAATAATGAAATATCGATTTCTGTAAATGAAAAAACTAATATGAAAGATCTTAAAGAGATTATTTCAGTTTTTGAAGAGTTTATGAATAAGGAATCAATTATGGAAGAATTTCCAACTGATATTGAATTTATTAATGAAAGAAAATCTGATATTTTATCTCATCCTGTTTTCAATTCTTACCACTCTGAAACTTCATTAATGAGATATATAAAATCCTTAGAGAACAAGGATTTATCTTTAACTCAGTCTATGATCTCACTTGGATCTTGTACTATGAAATTAAATTCAGCTTCAGAAATGATACCATTAAGTTGGAGCGAGTGGAACAGCATACATCCTTTTGTACCTGTTGATCAAGCAAAAGGATACCACGAGGTAATAAATAGATTAGAAGAGTACCTTTCAGAAATTACAGGTTTTGCTGCAACTTCATTACAACCTAATTCTGGTGCTCAAGGAGAATATAGTGGATTAATGGTAATCAAATCTTATTTAGATAAAAAAGGTGACAGTCACAGAAACATATGTCTAATTCCATCTTCTGCACATGGAACTAATCCTGCATCAGCAATTATGGCTGGATTAAAAGTAGTTGTTATTAATACTGACGAAAGAGGAAATATTGATCTTGAAGATCTTAAAAGTAAAGTAAAAGAACATAAAGATAACCTTGCAGCATTGATGATTACTTATCCATCTACTCATGGAGTATTTGAATCTGAGATTCAATCAATTAATGACTTGATTCATCAAAATGGTGGTCAAGTATACATGGATGGTGCCAACATGAACGCACAGGTCGGCTTGACTAGTCCAAAAATAATTGGTGCTGATGTATGTCATCTTAATTTACATAAAACTTTCTCAATTCCTCATGGTGGTGGTGGTCCTGGTGTCGGGCCAATTTGTGTAGCAGAACATCTTAAAGAATTCCTTCCATCTAATCCATTAATTAAGACAGGTGGAGATGATTCACTTGAAGCAATTTCCTCTGCACCCTGGGGATCTGCACTTGTTTGCCTTATATCATATGGATATATAAGGATGTTAGGTAGAGATGGTATTAGAAAATCGACAGAAATTGCCATTGTAAATGCAAACTATTTGAAGACTAAACTTGAGAAAAATTATAAAATACTTTACAGTGGAGAAAATGGAAGGTCAGCACATGAATTTATTATAGATTGTAGAGATTTCAAAAAATATAATATTGAAGTTGTAGATATTGCCAAAAGACTAATAGATTATGGATTTCATGCTCCGACAGTTTCATTTCCTGTACCCGGTACTATGATGATTGAACCTACTGAAAGTGAAAATTTAAACGAATTAGATAAATTTTGTGAAGCTCTTAATTCAATCTATACTGAGATTATTTCCAATGATGATTCCAAACGAGAGATGCTCAGGAATTCACCCCATACATTAAAGATGTTGACTTCCACTAACTGGCCGTATAGTTACAGTAGAGAAGACGCTTCATTCCCCAAAAGCTATTTAAAAACTAATAAATTTTGGCCATCAGTTAGAAGAGTAGATGAAGCTTTTGGTGACAGGAATTTAATTTGTAGCTGCCCTCCTATAGAGACTTATCAATAATTTAAGTAATTTTATAAAATGAACTACATAATAACTGGTACAGGGAGCTGCACACCAGATATCACAAAGAAAAATTCAGATTTTCTTCAGAATAAATTCCTTGATAGGGATGGGAGTGATATTCAAAGTTCAAATCCAGAAATAATCGAAAAGTTTAAGTCTATAACTGGTATTACTGAGCGAAGGTATGCCTCTGATAAAATAAATTGTTCTGACTTAGCGACAGATGCTGCAAAAAATGCAATTGTTGATTCAAAAATTGATCAAGAAACATTAGACTACATTATTGTTGCTCATAATGCAGGAGATATTTCATGTAATAGTGGACAAGTAGATACACTTCCTTCAATTGCTTCAAAAGTAAAGGCAAAACTTAAAATTAAAAATCCAAATTGTGTAGCATATGATATTATTTGTGGTTGTCCAGGTTGGGTAGAAGGAATGATTCAAGCAAAATCTTTTATTAAATCTGGAATGGCAAGTAAATGTTTAATAATTGGGTGTGACACACTTTCAAGAATTCTAGATGAGAACGATAGAGATTCAATGATATATGCAGATGGATCTGGTGCTACCATATTAGAAAAAGACACTTCTTATGATGGGGGAATATTATCTCATAAGTCTGCTACTTTCACCTATGAGGGTGAAAATGATTTTATATTCTATGGCTCATCATATGATAGAGACTTAAGAGAAAGTGACGATCAGAAGTTTATCAAAATGCAGGGTAGAAAAGTATATGAATTTGCACTTACAAATGTTCCCATAGCCATGAAATCATGTTTTGATGAATCTAAATGTAATATTGACGATCTTAAAAAAATATTTATTCATCAAGCTAATAAGAAAATGGATGAAGCAATTATTATGAGATTTTATAGACTCTATAAAAGTTCTGCACCAAAAGATGTTCTTCCAATGAACATTGAAGAATTTGGTAACAGTTCAGTAGCTACAATTCCAACTCTTTTTGATATAGTTAAAAAAAACAACTATGGAGGACATGTCCTAAATAAAGGAGACATAATAATGTTTGCTAGTGTAGGAGCAGGCATGAATATAAATGCTATAACCTATAAGATTTAATCATAATGAAACTTTTTTTTCATATCGGTAGGTATTTCTTAATGATTAAATACACTTTTACAAAATTTACTAAATGGAATGTTTTAAAAAAATTAATAATTCAAGAGATTGATGACCTCATTATTGGCTCAATTTGGATTGTAGCTTTCATGTCGTTTTTAGTGGGAGGCGTAGTTGCAATTCAGACTGCACTCAATATCGAGAGTCCTTTTCTACCTGGAAATCTTATTGGATTTGCAACAAGACAGTCAGTAATTCTAGAGTTTGCTCCAACCTTAATTTCTATAATTATGGCAGGAAAGGTTGGGTCTTTTATTACCTCTAGCATTGGAACTATGAGAGTAACAGAGCAAATAGATGCTCTGGAAGTAATGGGTGTTAATTCATTTAATTATCTAATTTTTCCTAAAATTATTTCTTTAATGTTATATCCCTTTTTAATTACTTTAGCAATGTTTCTAGGAATACTAGGTGGTTACGTAGCAAGTGTTTATGCAGGATTTTCTACAAGTTTTGATTTTATTCAAGGAATTCAACTAGATTTTAAAGTGTTTCACGTAATATATGCATATATAAAGACAACATTATTTGCATTTATTTTAGCTACAATTCCATCTTATCACGGATTCTTTATGAAAGGTGGTGCGTTGGAAGTGGGTAAAGCAAGTAATATATCTTTTGTATGGACCAGTATCGTAATTATCATAATTAACTTTGTTGTAACTCAACTTTTATTAGCATAATGATTAAAGTAGAAGAAATATCAAAATCATTTGATGGGGTTGAAATATTAAAAGAAATTTCAACTGTTTTTGATAAGGGAAAGACTAATCTAATAATTGGTCAGAGTGGATCAGGAAAAACTGTTTTAATGAAATGTCTCCTAGGACTCCTTGAGGTTGAGAGAGGAAATATTTATTTTGATAATGAAAAGTTTGATAAAGAGAATATATCTGCACTAGCTCTCTTAAGGAAAGAAGTTGGAACTGTTTTCCAAGGAAGTGCTTTATTTGATTCTATGACTGTGATAGAGAATATTATTTTTCCAATGAAGATGTTTTCAAATAAAACTGATGAAGAAATTTTATGGAGAGCTCAAGAAGTAATTAATAGAGTTGACTTAAAAGATGCTGATAATAAATATCCTTCCGAAATATCTGGTGGAATGAAAAAAAGGGTTGCAATAGCACGAGCTATTGTTTTAAATCCAAAGTATCTTTTTTGTGACGAACCTAATTCTGGTCTTGATCCAAAGACAGCTATAATAATTGACAAGTTAATCCAAGAGATAACAATCGAGTATAATATTACAACTGTAATAAATACCCATGACATGAATTCAGTTATGGAGATTGGGGATAAAATTATTTTTTTAGTTCAAGGAAAAAAAGTCTGGGAAGGAAATAATAAAGAAATTCTAAAAACCAACAACAAATTAGTTAACGACTTTGTCTATTCATCTGAATTACTAAGAAAAGTTGGAAAATTAAGGAGTTGAGTTTGAAACAGATATAAGTTTTCCATTAAATAATTTTCCACCATTTAAAGCAAAATCTAATATATAGCTAGCCATTTCATTAGGGTTTGTTTGTGCAACATATTCAGGAAAAGCCTCTTTGAGCATCTTTGTATGAACTGCACCCAGAGCAAGAACATTAAAAGAAGGGCCACTTGGAAATTCCTCTGCTAATACTTCAGTTAAAGCAATAACTGCAGCCTTACTACTTGAGTATACAGATAGACCAGGAAATTTTTTTGAACCATTTACACCTCCAATACTACTTATATTAATCACATGGCCTGACTTATTAATTATTGGCAAAAGCAATCTTGTAATTTGAGCTAAACCAAAAACATTTACATCGTATGTTTCCTTAAAGGATTCATATGAAGTTTTATCAAAAGATTCATTTTTGAGATGACCTGCATTATTGATTAAAAAGTCAATGTTAACTTTTTTACTTTTCAAGTCTTCAACTAAGTGATTTAATTGATCATTATCTGTTATATCAACTGAATAACAATCAATTCCCTTAATATTTTCAAGAGGCTTAGAATTTCTTGATACAGATATAACTTTATATTTAAGCTTAAGAGCTTGAACACATATTTCATAGCCTATACCAGAGCTTGTTCCGGATACAAGGATAGTTTTCATTAAATTAGAATTGAGACTGGATTTTCAATATAATCTTTCAAAGTTTTTAGAAACAGTGATCCAGTAGCACCATCAACTGTTCTATGATCACACGCTAATGTTAACTTCATTGTATTTCCAACAACTATCTCTGAATTTTTAACTATTGGTTTTTGAATTATTGCACCAATGGAAAGTATCGCAGAATTAGGTTGATTAATTATTGATGTAAAACTTTCTATACCAAACATTCCAAGGTTAGATATAGTGAATGTACTTCCTTCAATTTCTGATGGATTTAATTTTTTGTTTTTTGCTCTTTCTGCAAAATCTTTTATTTCTGAATTAATCTCTGGAAGATCTTTAGAGTTTGCAAACTTAACAACTGGGACTACTAAGCCATCCTCAACAGCAACAGCAACACCAAGATGAACATGCTCACTGAATAAGATTTTGTCATCATACCATCTAGAATTAACTTTTGGATGCTTAGCAAGAGAAAGTGCAACAGCCTTAGCTATGATATCGTTAAATGAGATTTTTATGTTTTGAGTATTTATAAATTGTTGCCTAAATGATATCATATTATCCATCTCCATCTCAATGTTTAGATAATAATGAGGTGCAGAAAATTTTGAGTCTGACAATCTCTTTGCAATAGCTTTTCTCATAGTATTGTTAGAAATCTCATATGATGACTCTTTAACATGAGGCTTTGGTTGAGTAAAGTGTCCGTAATTTGATGGTTTATATGAATCTATATCTCTCTTTATAATTCTTCCATTATCACCTGTTCCTTTAATTAATGAAATATCTATTCCCTTCTCAGATGCAAGTTTTTTTGCTAATGGTGAAATAAGTATTCTGCCATTGGACTCAGACTTTGGTTGATCTTGAGTTATTGGTTTAGGCTCCTCCTTGACTTCTACTTTAGGCTCCTCCTTGACTTCTACTTTAGGCTCCTCCTTAACTTCTACTTTAGGCTCCTCCTTAACTTCTGGAGTAGAATCGCCTTTGATTAATGACGATATATCTTCTCCTTTTGAACCTATTACAGCAATTATACTATCTACAGGAGCTGTAGAGCCTTCATCTATTCCTATATGAAGAAGAACTCCATCATGAAAAGATTCAAATTCCATTGTAGCCTTGTCTGTTTCAATTTCTGCTAAAATCTCTCCCTCTTTAACTTCGTCACCAACTTTTTTGAACCATTTTGCAAGAGTACCCTCTTCCATAGTATCACTTAGTCTTGGCATATTTATAACCTCAGCCATATTAGTCTATTTTATGTTTAATAAATGGATAATCATTTTGCTCGTAAACAACATCATACATAAGAGAAGTATCTGGAAATGGAGATGACTCTGAAAATTCTTCACACACTGCAATTATTTTTTTTACTTTTTTATCAATCTTCTCAATATCAGATTTAGTTCCATATTTCTTTGATAGAATAATTTTTTCAACCTGAGTAATTGGGTCAATCTTTCTATACTCTTCGACTTCTTCTTTAGTTCTATACTGTTGAGCATCAGACATCGAATGACCTCTATACCTGTAAGTTTTTACATCAAGAAGTGAAGGACCCTTTCCAGCTCTGGCATGTTTTACACATTTATCAATTACCTCGGCAACTTTAACTGGGTCCATACCATCAACTGGCATTGAAGGCATCTCGTAGGGCTCACCTAATTTCCATAGATCTTCCTGACTTGTTGTTCTTGCTACTGATGTTCCCATGGCGTAACCATTATTTTCAACTATATATATAACAGGTAGTTTCCATAAAGCAGCAAGATTAATTGACTCATGAAATGCTCCTTGTCTAATAGCACCATCTCCTAGAAAACATAAAGTAACACTATCTCTTTTAAAATATTTATCACCAAAAGCAATTCCAGTGCCTAAGGGAATCTGACCTCCAACAATTCCATGACCTCCAAAAAAATTATATTTTTTTGAAAAAATATGCATTGAGCCACCCAAACCTCCAGATGTACCAGTTGCTTTACCAAATAATTCTGCCATTACAAATTTTGGATCCTCTCCTAAACCAATTGCATGGACATGACTCCTATATGAACTAATCATTCTGTCCTTTTTAGGATCTATGGAATGAAGACATCCGGCAAGAACTGCCTCTTGGCCATTATAAAGATGTAAAAAACCTCTTATCTTTTGTTGTATATATTTAGCAGCAAGTTTATCTTCAAACTTTCTCCATAAAAGCATATTTTCATACCAATCTAAATAAGTCTTTCCTGTAATTTTTTTCATATTATATAGTTGAAGTCTGTAATCAAAAGACGCAGCAAAAATACTGATTTCTTTAGTATATTGCAATAAAATTAGGTTGGACACTCAAAAATTATATTCTCTTTTCAATTCCTGCTCAGGTGTGTCTATTGATACAAGGAAAATTAATAAAGATGAAATGTATTTTTCATTAAAAGGAGATAATTTTGATGGTAATGTTTTTGCAATGGAAGCAATTGAAAAGGGTGCAAAGTTTTCAATTGTTGACGACCTTGAGCAAAAAGATATTCATGATAATATTTTTTATGTAGAGAACAGTCTAAAAGCTCTTCAAGATATAAGTAATCATCATAGATCTCTATTTGATACAAAAGTTATTGGAATTACTGGTAGTAATGGTAAAACTACCACTAAGAACCTGATCTATTCAATCCTTTCTCAAAAGTATAATGTAATTAAGACAAAAGGGAATTTGAATAATCACATAGGAGTTCCACTTTCACTTCTTAATATAAAAGATGATGTTGATGTTGCTATTATAGAAATGGGTGCTAACCATGTTGGAGAAATAAAAAGATTATGTGAAATCGCTATGCCAGATATAGGATTAATTACTAATTACGGGTATGCTCATCTTGAGGGTTTTGGAAGTTTTGAAGGCGTTATAAAAGGTAAGACTGAGATGTATGAATATTTAAGAGAAAACTATGGTCACATAATTCTAAATAATGATGATAAATTACAAGTGGAAAATTGTAAAGGAGATCTTGCAGTAACTTTTGGAAGCAACAAAGATTCAGAGTTTATATTTGATTACAAAAAAGATAATTCATCTTTAAAACTTAAAATTGATGGATATGAATTTAATTCAAATCTCTTCGGTGAATATAACTTTTCAAATTTGGCCTCAAGTATTACAATTGGAAAGTTCCTCGACTTATCAAATAAAGAAATTCAAGAAGGACTTAATAAATTTTTAAATGACTCCAATAGGTCTGAAATTTTAATTTTTGATAGTAATAAGATTTATTTAGATGCATATAACGCCAATCCTACAAGCATGTTAGCAGCTATTTCAAATTTTGAAAATATAAATATAAATAACAGAGTACTAGTATTAGGAGACATGTTTGAACTTGGAAAGTACTCAGATCAAGAACATCAAAAAATAGTTGATTTTGTTACAAACAAAGATTATAGCAAAATCTATTTAGTAGGTGATAATTTTTCAAAGTGTAATACTGATGGGAAATATTTTTTTAAATTTTCAAACACCAATGAGTTAGCACAATCTGAGTCATTTAAAAGTTTAAAAAATATGAATATTTTAGTTAAAGGGTCAAGGGGAGTTAGTTTAGAAAAATTATTTAAATAATAGCCCCATCTATAATTTCTTTAACAACATCAGGATTTAAAAGTGTAGATGTATCTCCAAGGTTTTTAAAATCATTACTTGCAACCTTTCTTAGGATCCTTCTCATTATCTTACCTGATCTAGTCTTGGGTAAACCACTAACAATTTGAATTTTATCTGGTTTTGCAATTGGTCCTATAACTTTTCTCACAACATTTATTATCTCATCCTTAATTTTATCATCATTTAATTTTGTACTTACTATAACATATGCATATATGCCCTCACCTTTAATATCATGAGGATATCCAACAACAGCTGATTCAATTACATCTTCATGCTCATTAATTGCATTTTCAACCTCGGCTGTTCCCATTCTATGACCAGATACATTAATTACATCATCAACTCTACCAAGTATTCTTAAGTATCCATCATGATCTCTTTTTACTCCATCACCTGTAAAATACATACCTTTATAGTTTGAGAAATATGTATTAATACATCTTTCATGATCTCCATATGTAGTCCTGATGATAGATGGCCAAGGAGATTTAATACATAAATTACCTTGAACATTATTTCCATTTAATTCATTACCCTCCGAGTCAACGATAACAGGTATTATACCTGGGAGTGGTAATGAAGCATGAGCAGGTTTGTTAGGAGTTATTCCTGCAAGTGCTGAGATCATAATACCACCCGTTTCAGTTTGCCACCATGTATCAACTAAAGGACACTTTCCTTTACCAACATTATCATGGTACCAATGCCATGCTTCTTCATTTATTGGCTCTCCTACAGATCCAATAACTTTCAATGAATCCAGTGAATTATTTTCAAGTGGCTCAAGACCATGAGCTTGAAGAGCTCGAATTGCAGTTGGTGCTGTGTAGAATTGGTTTACCTTATACTTATCCACTATATCCCAAAAACGACTAACATTTGGGTATGTTGGAACACCTTCAAACATTACTGTAGTAGCTCCACATAATAAAGGCCCATATACTATATAAGAATGTCCTGTAATCCATCCTACATCAGCAGTACACCAATAAATGTCGTCTTCATCATATTGGAACACGTTTAAGAATGTATACGAAGAGTATATCATATATCCAGCTGAAGAATGAACAACACCCTTTGGCTTACCTGTTGAACCTGATGTATATAGAATAAATAATAAGTCCTCTGAATCCATAACTTCAGAATCACATGTGTTAGGCTCATCCTCAATACATTCTTGCCACCAAAAGTCTCTTCCGTCCTCCATATTAATATTTTGTTTTGTCCTTTCTAAAACAATAACACTTTTTATTGATGAACATTTTTCAAGAGCTTCATCAACTACATCTTTAACAGGAATTGTCTTATTACCTCTAAAGTTTCCATCAGATGTTAATACCATTTTTGCTTCACAGTCATTTATTCGATCAGCTAAAGATGCAGCAGAAAAGCCTGCAAAAACAACTGAGTGAACTGCACCCACTCTCGCACAAGCAAGCATGGCAATAGCTGCCTCTGGCACCATTGGCATGTAGATAATTACTCTGTCTCCTTTTTTTATTCCTTTACTTCTAAGAGCATTAGAAAAAGTACATGTTTGCTCGTAAAGTTCTTTGTATGATAGATATATAGGTGACTCTTTAGGATCATTTGGCTCCCAAATTATTGCAGTCTTGTCCCCTTTTTCAGAAAGGTTTCTCTCAAAAATATTTTCAGTAATATTTAATTGAGCATTTTTAAACCACTTAAAATCTGCATTTTCAAAATCCGACTCAAGTACATTGTCCCACTTTTTTTTCCATAAGAATGAATCAGCAATTTGAGACCAAAATTTTTCAGGATCTTTTTCGCTTAATTCGTATTTTTTGAAATATTCAGATAAGGTTTTTATTCTTTGCATTTCTATTTAGGATATCTTATGCTTTCAACTAATTCCTTTATATTTTCAGGTGTTGGTTTTGTTAATCTTGATACTATTAAAGATACAATAAAGTTAATTATCATACCAATAGTACCAATTCCCTCAGGTGATATTCCAAACAAATAATCTTGAGGTAACCCCGGACCGCCAAGTTGTGGTTTAAAATAAAAAATGTATATAGTTGTAAAGACTACACCTACTATCATTCCAGATAATGCTCCTTCCTTGTTCATTCTTTTGTCAAAAATGCCAAGAATTATAGCAGGGAAAAAAGAAGACGCAGCAAGTCCAAAAGCTAATGCAACAACTTCAGCGACAAATCCAGGTGGATTTAATCCAGCCAATCCAGCTGCAACAACCGCAACTGCTATAGAAATTCTAGCTGCCCACAATTCTCCTTTCTCAGAAATATTAGGATTTATATTCTTCTTAAGAAGATCATGGGAAATTGAAGTTGAAATAACAAGAAGCAAACCTGCTGCAGTTGAAAGAGCAGCAGCTAAACCACCAGCTACAATAAGTCCAATTACCCATGGAGGTAAGTTTGCAATCTCAGGATTTGCTAGAACCATGATATCTCTGTCAATTGTCAACTCGTTAACTTGTTCATCAGCCACATACTGGATTACACCATCTGAATTTTTATCATCGAATTGAAGTAAACCTGTGTTCTCCCAATTTTTGAACCATTGAGGTACTTCTGAATATTGAGCATTTGATACTGTATTAATTAAATTAACTTTTGCAAATGCAGCAACAGCTGGAGCAGTAGTATATAAAAAAGAGATAAATAATAGTGCCCATCCTGCTGATATTCTTGCATCTCGTACTTTAGGAACAGTGAAGAATCTTACAATCACATGTGGAAGTCCAGCAGTTCCAAACATTAATGCAGCAGTTATAAAAAATACATTAATTAATGTAGTCTGATTAATATCAGTATACTTTTCAAAACCTAAATCAACGGATAATTGATTCAACTTCTCTAAAAGATAAACTCCATCAGTGGTCTTGCTACCAAATCCAATTTGAGGAATTGGGTTTCCTGTTGCTTGAAGTGATATAAAAATTGCTGGGACTGTAAAAGCAAAAATTAGAACACAATATTGAGCTACTTGAGTATATGTTATACCTTTCATACCACCAAGAACAGCATAGAAGAATACAATTCCAATACCAATAATTACCCCTAGATCATATGGTATCTCAAGAAATCTTGAAAATGCAACTCCAACTCCCTTCATTTGTCCAACCACATAGGTAAATGAGACAAAAATTGCACATATTAATGCAATTGTTCTGGCATTTTTTGAATAGTATCTTTCTCCAATAAAATCTGGCACTGTAAATTTTCCAAATTTTCTTAAGTAAGGTGCAAGGCAAAGTGCTAATAAGACATAACCTCCTGTCCATCCCATTAAATATTGTGATCCACCATAACCTAGAAATGAAATAATACCTGCCATAGAAATAAATGAGGCAGCCGACATCCAATCAGCTGCAGTTGCCATTCCATTTAGTACTGGATGAATTCCACCACTAGCAATATAAAACTCCTTAGTACTTTGAGCTCTTGACCATATAGCTATACCTATATAAAGTGAAAAGGTTACCCCAACTAACAAGTATGTCCAAAATTGTGCATCCATAACTATTCCTCGAGATTATGTTTTTTATCAAGCTTATTCATTAAATAAACATATATGAAAATTAGAATAACAAATATGTAGATTGATCCCTGTTGAGCAAACCAAAAGCCTAAAGGAAATCCACCTAGGTAAAATTCATTTAAGTTCTCAGCAAGTAGAATACCAAAACCAAAAGAACAAATAAACCAGATTGTTAGAAGTATTCTCAGGTAGAATATGTTTTTTCTCCAATATTTTTCTTTCATTTTGTTTATTTTTTTTCAAATTAAACAATAATTAAATAAATATTTTACTGCATAATTACTGCTTATTATTTATTTTCTGGAAACTTTCTATGTTTTCTCAAATCCTCTTTTGTAATTATACTAAATGTCTTAGATTTTGGACCTTCTTTAAAAATTTCAAATGATTCATTTGGCATTGAGATGAGTTTCCTAAGTTTTGTGTCCATGATTCCAAAAGCTAAATCTAGATGAGCTAAATGGTTTCCATTCATATCGTAAAAATTTTGAAAAAGAGAGAAAAATCGACCATCATCACTATAACCATCTATTTCTACATCAACTGAAAACTCAATACCCATCATTATTTCTTTATAATAATGCATATGTTCATAAAATAAGACAGGACCTATATTAAGATTATTAAATTTATCCCTATCTAGTTTTAACTCAGAGAAGAAAGATACCCGAGTATCTGTTGCATATTTTATGTATGCATGATTAGCGACATGCCAGTTAGGATCAAGATCAGTCCATGAGGCAAAATATTTTCTTTCAAATTTTTCCAAATGTGTTAATTGGTTGTTTCAATTTAGGAAATTTAAAAAAAACTTTCTCTGTATCCCCAAAAAATATCAAAATAGAAAAACAAGAAACTAAGGCTAATTAAAAATTTAATTACACTTCCAGCTATAACTCCTATAAATGAACCAAAAGCAGGTTTTAATGATTCATTAAAAGATTTATTATTAGTCATTTCTCCAAGTAAAGCCCCTAAGAAGGGACCAATAATAATACCAATTGGTCCAAGTATTACAAGAGCCAAAATAAGACCAACTGTTGTCCCAATTTGTCCAGATCTTGTACCTCCTAATTTTTTTACTCCCAATATTGGTATTAAATAATCGAGAATTCCAACAGAAACAGCTACAGTTAATGTTATTAATATGAAGTTTATGTTAAATTCAACTACAGAAGTTAAATTTAAAAGCAAAATACCTAGCCAAGCAGTAACCGGGCCAGGTATTATTGGTAAAAAGCTTCCAATAATGCCAATTAGACAACAAAGAAAGCCTAAGATAATTAAAATTAAATCCAAATTTATTATTCTGAATTAGGGGATTGTTTTTCATAGATTATAGCCCATTTAAATAAACCATCCTCTAATTGAGCATCTATCATTTGAACTGTAGTTACTTCTTCTCCATCTATAGTTTGAGTTAATGAATGTCCACCTACTATCCATGTCTGTCCACTAGGTTGACCAACATATGGCATAACCCAGAATACATTCCACTTAGGATCAGTTCCAGATTCAAACCACGCGCTTAGCGCTTCTGCATGTGCATCAGGACCTTCTATTCTTGAACCATCAGGAACATCGATTCTAATATCTTCAGCTTCAAGAGATTTTATAGTTTCAATATCCCTATTATTGTGAGCATCAATAAATTTTAAGTACATCTCAGTCATTTCATCTGAGCCTACTGTAAATGTTTCATTTTCATCTCCTGCCCACATTCCAGAACCTTTTGGTTCTTCAATAGGAGTTGAACATGAAGCTAAAAGTATAGCAAAAAGTAATATATATTTTTTCATTTTGAATTTTGTTTAAAGTTGTTAGTTAAATATAGAAAAAGTTAAGCAGAGTTTCTACTAGCATTAATATTTCCATATAGAGATCTTGTAATCATTTTTTCAAATATTGGTTTTTTTGAATTATCCATTTTTTTTGAATCAATTTCGTTTACAATTTGTAATGCATACTGTTGAATAGTGATAAGAGGCATAACTATTGCCTCTCTAGTTTCAATGGATAGTTTATTTGCAGGTTCATTTTGCATTAATTCTTTATAATTAGAAATCTTCAAAACCATCTTTTTTGTAAGCAAGTATTCTTCGTGAATTATTTTCCAAAATTCACCAAATTCATCATCTTTACTCATGTATGAAGTTAACTCAAAGAATGATTTCGTTAGGCTCATCATACTGTTTGAAACAAGAGCTCTAAAAAAAGGAACTTCATTATATAAATCTTTAACATCTTTAATTTTATTTCTTTTATAGAAATAGTTAATAGATGAACCTAGGCCATAAAAACCTGGAACATTTTGCTTTAATTGGTTCCATCCTCCAACAAAAGGAATTGCTCTTAGTTTATCAAAATCAAACTTATCATCTTTACTAGACCTTTTGGATGGCCTGCTTCCAATATTAGTTTTCGAGTAATATTTAATCGTACTCATTTTTTCTAAGTATGGAATAAACTTAGGATGATTTTTAAAATTAGTGTAATTATTATAACTAAGTGATGAGAGCTTCTCAATTGTTCTTCTATTTTTTTTATTGAAAATCTCTTTATTTGACAATATTCTATTTTTAATTCCTGAACTAATTAACTGTTCCATGTTATATTGAGATGATTCAATTGTTCCAAAATTTGAACTAATAGTCTGACCTTGAACAGTAAGTTGTATTTGGTCAGATTCTATGAAGTCTCCCAAGGAGCTATAAAATTGATGAGTGTTTCCTCCCCCTCTGGCAGGTGGGCCTCCTCTTCCATCAAAGAATAATACTTTTACCCCAAATTTTCTAGAAACCCTAGTTAATGATTCTTTGGCCTTTAAAATACTCCAATTTGCTGTTAAATATCCACCATCTTTTGTTCCATCTGAGAAACCTAGCATTATTGTTTGAGCATCACCTCGATTCTTCAAATGATCTCTATATAATTTATTTGAATATACCTTGTCCATTACTTCAGAAGAATTCTCAAGGTCTGAAACAGATTCAAATAAGGGGACAACATCAACTTTTGACTCATTACCTAAAACTAGCCTAATCATTGTATAGATTTCAAAAATGTTTATAGCTGATTTGTTATTACTTATTATGTATCTATGACATCCCTTCTCTCCATTTGATTTTTGAATTTGACCAATTAGTTCTATTGATTCTATTGTTGATTTTGCAGAAGATTCCTTCATTTTTTTAGATTCTATAATCTTAGACATAGATGAAAGCTGAATTTCTTTTTTAGCATCACTTAAAGTATCATAGGTTAATGCTAAATCTTTTTTGTAAAATTTTTCAAGAATCTCTCCAAACACACCTGAGTGTATTCTTGAATCTTGTCTGATATCAAGAGTTGCAAAATGATAACCAAAAATATTTACCTTATCAATTAAATCATCAAGGTCATCGATAAATAATGACTTATGCTCACTTATAAGGGTTTCTCTAATAAAATTTAATTTATTCTTAAGGTCTTCTAACTTAATTTTGGGTTCTTTAGTAGTCTGAAAAATACTAATCCAAAGAGCATCTTCTATTCGTACTATTACATCTTCAATTTTTTTAAAAGTCAATTTTCTTCTTAAAACTCTGATATCCCTGTAGTAATTTTTAATTATATCACTTCTTAATTTTTGGGCAGTTTTTAGTGTTATAGCTGAGGTAACGTATGGATTACCATCTCTATCACCACCAGGCCAAAACCCAATTGATATTAGATCGTAATGATCATATTTATTATCAAAAATGTTTGATTTAATATATTTAAAAATATTACTAGCAGAATAGTAAAATACATTTTCTAGATACCATGAAAGACTAACAGCTTCATCATATGGCGATGGTTTTTTTTCTTTAAAAAATGGTGTTTTACCTAGTTGAGATAGCAAATCCTTAATCTCACTTAAATCATTTTTTTCTATAGAATTTGCAAGATCTGTAATTATACCTAGAACAGAGCCTGGGTAAAACTGAGTTGGATGTGCAGTTAAAACAGGTTTTATTTTAAAAGATTTTAAATATTTTTTTAATTCATCTTTCTTGTTTGAGGATTCAACCTGTTCTTTGAGGTTTCTCATAGTCCCAACTCCATCCATATTATTAATTTTTGTAAATGAAGCATCTTCAATTGCATCAAAAAGAACAACTTGCCTTTCTACATACTGAATAAACCTGAACATTAAGGATATTTTTTCATCTTCAGAATAACCATCACAATATTTTAGAAAAAAGTCTTCAACTATAGTTCTAGGATCTAGTTTTTTTGAATATCCTGATCTACAAAATTCACTAAATATAGGAAGCAAATTTCCAGTTTCAGATATACTTTCATAAGGAAGCGTAGCAAAAATACTGTTATATACATGGAATTTGGAAAGAACATTTTCTTGAAATCTTTCCTTTTTATTTAGTTTACTCATTAATTGGTTAGGTTAATAACAAAGTTATTAATATTTGATGGTTTTTTTTACTTTTAATAAATAATACATTTTATATGGCTAGAACTCCATCAAACATGATTTCACTGGGATCCGAGGCTCCTGATTTTAATCTTCCAGACGTTAATTCTGAAACTAACATTTCATTAAAAGAGTATAAAGGTAAAATAGGCACAGTTATAATGTTTATTTGTAACCATTGTCCATATGTTAAACATGTCAATCCAACTATAACAAAAATATCTAAAAAGCACCATGGAGAGGATATTAAGTTTATAGCAATCTCTAGTAATGATGTTTCAAATTATCCTGATGATAGTCCTGAAAAAATGAAGATAAATGCAATAGAGAATGATTTTATTTTTCCATACCTATATGATGAGTCTCAAGATGTTGCCAAAGCATATGATGCTGCATGTACCCCTGATTTCTATGTTTATGACTCAAATTTAAAGTTAGTGTATAGAGGTCAATTAGACGATTCAAGACCAGGTAACGATACTTTATCTGATGGAGCTGACATAGAAAATGCAATTGAATGTCTTGTGTCTGGAAATGAGAACACAAAACTTCAGAAACCTAGTATAGGGTGTAACATAAAATGGAAATAAAATGACAAAAAATGATTTAATTGATTGTCATGATAGGATTAAACCATTTATTCATAATACACCAGTATTAACCTCAAAACTGATCAACAATTTAACCGGAACAGATATATACTTTAAGTGCGAAAATTTTCAAAAAATGGGAGCATTTAAAATGAGAGGGGCAGCAAATGCAATTCTAAAACTTTCCGATGAACAAAAAAATAAAGGTGTTGTTACGCACTCATCCGGAAACCATGCACAGGCTATATCACTCGCAGCAAAAAAAATTGGAATAAAAGCTTATATAGTAATGCCATCTAATGCTCCTGAAATAAAAAAAGTAGCAGTTAAAAGTTATGGAGGAGAGTTAATAGAATGTGAACCAAACCTAGTTGCAAGGGAAACTGCTGCTGAAAAAATTGTGGATTCAAAGGGTGCTACTTTTATTCATCCATCTAATAATACAGATGTAATAATTGGACAGGGCACATCATGTAAAGAGCTTATTGAAGAGTGTGGTTCTTTTGATCATATACTTGTGCCAATTGGAGGGGGAGGATTAGTTGCAGGGACTGCCTTAGCAGTAAAATATTTTGGAGATAATTGCTCGGTTATTGGAACAGAACCTTTTGAAGTTGATGATGCTTATAGATCTTTAATTAGTGGTAAAATTGAATCAAATACGTCTACTAATACTATTGCAGATGGATTAAAAACTCAACTTGGAGATAATAATTTTCCAATAATACTTGAGGAAGTAAAGTCAATTATACGAATTACAGAAGATGAAATCATTGAATCAATGAAATTAATTTGGCAACACCTAAAGATAATATGTGAACCTTCTTGCTCTCTTCCCCTTGCTGGAGTTATGAAAAATAGAGAACAGTTCTTAGGAAAGAAAATCGGTATTATAATTACAGGAGGTAATGTAGATCTTAAAAACCTACCATTTTAATATTTACGAAATCTTTCTATTACCAATAATAGAAATTCCATGAAGAATTACACTCCCCAGACCAAGATAAATGAATGGTGAACTTGGAATCCATATATATGCAAGGATTAAAGCTAAATAAACTGTAAGACCAGTACATATTAGTAGAGATTTTCTTATATCTAAATGCTCAACAAACTTTTCTCTAAGAAATGAAACTATAAATAAACCTATCATTGAAACCCATAGACCAAAAAAACGATAGATCTGTTGTAAATACCCTGGAAGAGTATCATTGATTTCATTAGAGAATAATTTTTCAAATGTCATATTAAGTCTTTCTTCATTAGCTACCTTATCAAGCATCCATGGCTCATCAACAAAGATCCACCTTAAGCCCATTATTATGAATATGAAGCCAATTGTTAATAACGGTATCCTAAATAATCTATTCTTCATATATCAAAAGTAAAAAAATTGTTCACTGTTTTTAAAAATTAATCATTACAACACTCTCCATCTTTACATTGACAATATTTCAAATTGTAAACGTGAGCATAAGCTAGAGAAAACGCAGATAGGTATGAAAATAATTCTGAAATTTTAATTATTCCAAACATTTCATTTAGAATTATTATTACAAAAAATAGCCAACAGGTCCATAGTATTAGTTTCATAAAATTCTTTGAAGTATTTCTTGCTGAATAGTAAACAGCTAATAAAGACAAAAAGATGAATAAATAATTAATTGATTCCCACCATATTGGCTGAATGTCAGCAGAAACAAAACTAGATTGAGCAACAAATAAAATTGGTGTTGCAAAACAATGAATAGAACAAATCAGACTTGTAAAAATTCCAATTGTATCTGAATTATTTAAGACTACTTTCATATTTGATTAATATGTGGGTAATACTGGATTCGAACCAGTGACCCCTACCCTGTCAAGGTAGTGCTCTAAACCAACTGAGCTAATCACCCATGTTTTGCAAATTTAAAAGATTTCTTTATACTTTTAGAAAATGAAACATTTATCTAAAGAAGACTTTGACGATTTACAAAAATTTTATAGGATTAATCTTATTAACTCTTGTACAGGTTACAAATCAGCTAATTTAATTGGATCAATTTCAAAAGATGGAGTTGAAAATGTAGCTGTCTTTAGTTCTATTACACATTTAGGAAGTAATCCTGCAATGCTTGGATATATTTTAAGACCGACAACTGTTCCTAGAAATACCTACAAGAATATAAAAGAGACAGGTTTTTTTACTGTAAATCATATTATCAGTGATATTATAAGTGAAGCTCACCATACAAGTGCTAAATATCCTGAAGAAATTTCTGAGTTTGATATGACTCAACTTGAACAAGAATATAAAAAAGGATGTAAAGCTCCATTTGTTAAAGGATCGCCTGTTCAACTTGTTTGTAAATATCTTAATGAATATAATATTGAAGAAAACGGAACTATTTTAGTTGTAGCAAGTATTGAGCAACTATATTTTGATGAAGATTTAGTCAGTGAAACGGGGTTTTTAAGACTTGATAAAGCTAATGTAGTTACAATTAATGGATGTGATGGGTATGCATTGCCAACTCTTATTGACAGATTTGATTACCAAAGACCAAAAAAATAAATGGATTTTATATCAGATAAATTAGCTGATTACTTAAATAAAAATTCTGAAAAAGAGCCAGAAATTTTATCTCGGCTGAGTAAAGAGACTCATCAAAAGATTTTGCAACCGAGAATGTTAAGTGGACATATTCAAGGAAGATTTTTAAGTTTTATATCTAAAATAAAATCTCCTGATAAAATTTTGGAGATTGGAACATATACTGGGTACAGCACTATTTGCCTTGCTGAAGGGTTATCAAAAAATGGAAGAATTGATACAATAGATAAAAATGAGGAGTTGGTTAAAATACAGAATAAGTATTTTAAGAAGAGTGGATTTAGAAATAACATTGTTCAACATACCGGAAATGCTCTTGATATATTAAAAAGCTTAAATGAAAAATATGATATTATTTTTATTGATGCTGATAAAGAAAACTATATCAACTATTTCAATCAAGTGTCAAATAAACTTAGCAAAAATGGTATTGTAATTTCAGATAACGTTCTTTGGTCTGGAAAGGTATTAGATTCTAAACAAAAAGATGAAGAAACTTCAACTCTTGTTGAGTTTAATAAAATTGTTAACCATGACAAACGGTTTAAAAGTATCATTTTACCAATTAGAGATGGGATTTCAATTTCAAGATTAGTTTAGATCTCTTTTAATTGAATCTTTTAAATCATCAAAGTCTTTTTTTATATCACTTACGCTATCATTTAAATCCTTCGTGATTGATTTAGTTGGATTCTTTACTTCAGTATTTTTTGAAATCTCAGTTTTTATCTCATTAGTTGCCTGCCTAATCTGAGTCATACCTTTTGCAAGCCCTTTTGCAATTGATGGAATTTTATCAGCACCAAAAACAAGTAACACAATAAAAAAAACAAAAACAAGTTCCGCTCCACTAATAAAAAGAATCATAACATAAAACTAATCAATTATTAAAGGACTCAAAATTTTTTTTAAAATATTCAATAACTAGTGTATAGTTACCCATTTTAAAATTTTCTTCTATAGGATAACTCAAATATGTTGAGGTTACAAAATTATGGATATTGTCAATTTTTAAATCAAACTCCTCGACAAAAAAACTATGACCATAAAATTTTATTATCTGATCAATAAGGTTATAATCATTACTATATTCCCTTTCTTTTTTTAAGTTTTTATAATATCCTGAAAACCATTTATACATTCTCTCAATATCAAAACCACCTGTTAGCGGTGCTAAAAGTAACTCAGAGGCTAGCTGAGCATTAGTAGGAATTTTTTCCATTCTAATGCCTGTAAAACCAGGAATCCCAAGATCATCAAAATTAATAGGGTCAATAATACCTGAATTTAGTAGATCAGTTGATAAGTTACCAGATAGTCCACTTGAGTTAACTATTACCTCATCTAATTCATTTACAAACTCCTCCAAAAAAACTTTAACTGAGATAGAATTTAGTAAATCATCGTTTATAATAATTTTCTTTCGTTTAAATTGAATAGCAGAAAATATAATTTCATCATCTAGATTAGCATATATTTTAAAATTTCCTTTAGCGTCTGTAATTGTATTATAGTTTGAAGTAATATTTAATACATGAACACCTTCTATTGAATATGATTCATCGTTATAAACTGTACCTTCAATTAACTTTTGACCATTACTTTGCGATAAACAGATTATTGGAAAAAAAAGTAAAAGAAGTAAGGTATTTATCATTCTATTTGTAAAGCTTTATATATCTCTACTTCTTTTAATAAATAATCTATTACTAAAAATTGATTTTTTTCTAAAATAAGTGTTTTAAGCTTTTGATCTGAGTCCAATTTATATAGGAAATCCGAAGTTTCAAAGGGTTCAAGGTTAAGAATGTCTGAAAAAAAGTTATCATCCAAAATATATGGAAGGACCTCACTAGGAGATATATTAAGTTTTTCTTCTTCAGATTTAGAATCAACTAAAGTGGATAACAGTTTAAATATATTTACAAAATTTAATCCATTAACTACCTGCCTGTCATCAGTTAGAACGTTTTGGATTCTTGTTGACTTATCAGCTATATAATCAAAACCTTTAAATTGTTCTTCCTTGAGATCTAAGAACTTTTCGGTATCATCAGGTGTAATAACAACTTCATCTAACTCTCTAACTCTTTGGTTAATTTGAACTATCAATCTTTTATTTTTCATTATCTCCTCGCTTACTCTAACAGTTCTAATTATGTATTGAACAGAAGAAAAAATAATTTCATCATCAACTCTTGCTAAAATTTCAAATTCACCATTATCATTAGTAATAGTCGTATTTTGAGAAGTATTATTAACAACGTTTGCTGCAGGAACATCTATATTTCTATAAATGACTTTTCCTTTAATTAACTGTCGTTCTTGGGAAAAACCAAATTGAAAAATAACGATTAAAAAAAGAATTTTTTTGAACATATCTCTATCTAATTTACAAATAAATCATTCATAAAATAAAGAGGTCAAAATTTAATCTTTCTATAAATTACCTAACAAAGACTGGGTTTAATAAATCCTTAGATTCTTCAGAGCTAAACGAATAACCTGAGTAGTCAAATCCTAAAATATCATTTTCAGATTTAATTTCATTTTCGATTAAATACCTTGTCATTAATCCTCTAGCTTTTTTTGCGTAAAAAGAAATTATTTTAAGCTTACCATTTTTAAAGTCTTTAAACTGAGGAGAAATAATTTTGTTATTCAACAATTTAGAATTTATGACTGAAAAGTATTCATTACTAGCAAGATTTATAATAAGCTCGTCATCAAAAACTTCATCAGTAATTGAATTAGTTACAGATTCACTCCAAAAATCATAAAGATTTTTTGAACCATTTACTGAAAGCTTTGTTCCCATCTCAAGTCTGTAAGGTTTAATAATATCAAAAGGTTTGAGAATACCATATAGACCAGATAATATTCTAATAGTTTCTTGAATTTTTTTATGCTTATCATTAGGTATTGATGATATATCAATACCATCATATACATCACCGTTAAATGCATAGATAGCCTGCTTCTCAGATGAATCTGAATTCTGGAATTCTTGATTTCTCTTCCAGTTCAAATCACTTAACTTAGGAGATATACTCATAAGTTTACCAAGATCAGGAGCAGATAAATCTTTAATTATATCATTAATCTGTTTGGCTTTTTTACCAAATAAAGGGTTGGAGCTATGACTTGTCTCCACTTCGTTTTCAAAATCAAGAGATTTTGCAGGGGAAATAAGTATTTTCATCTTTTTATTTCAAATTTATAAATTTTTATGTTTTGAATAACTTCTCCATTTTTCAATAACAGAATTCATATCTACTGGAATATCACTGTTAAATAGAATATTTTCTTTGGTTTTAGGGTGAATAAAGCCAAGTGTTTTAGCATGAAGAGCTTGTCTTGGCAACATATCAAAACAATTTTCTACGAATTGTTTATATTTTGAATAAACAGTTCCCTTTAATATTTTATTTCCACCATATCTTTCATCATTAAAAAGTGTATGCCCTAAGTATTTCATATGAACTCTAATTTGATGAGTTCTTCCTGTTTTCAATTTACAGCTAACAAGCGTTACATAACCAAACCTTTCAACAACTTTATAATTAGTGATTGCATCTTTTCCGCCCTCAAGATCTTCATAGACAATCATTTGAAGTCTATTTTTTGGATTTCTGCCAATTGGAGCATTAATCTCACCCTCATCATTTTTTACATCGCCCCAAACTAAAGCTAAATATTCTCTTTCAACTGATTTCTTAAAAAATTGCTTTGCAAGAATAGTCATGGATTTTTCTGTTTTAGCAATTACTAAAAGACCAGATGTGTCCTTGTCAATTCTATGAACCAATCCAGGTCTATTTGATGAATTATTTGGAAGATTATCAAAATGATATAATAGACCATTTATCAATGTGCCTGAATAATTTCCGTGGCCTGGATGAACCACCATTCCACTTTTTTTATTTATTACAATTATTGAATCATCTTCATATTTTATGTCTAAATCAATATTTTCAGGAGTAAGAAGATTCTCATATGGAGGATGAGTAAATAGTATTCTTATTTTATCTCCTTTTTTTACTTTATAACTGGATTTTACAATTATACCATTGACCCTAATTGACCCTTCTTTTGCTGCTTTTTGAATTTTATTTCTAGTTGCATTTTCAATCCTATTCATTAAAAATTTATCAATTCTAAGCGGTTCCTGACCAACATCTATATCAAAAGCAAAATGCTCATGAAGATCTTGTTCAAAAATTTCTTTAGAATTATCTTTTTCCATTACCCAAAATTAGACTTATGCCTGAGTTCATTGGAATTTTTTGTCCAGGTAGAATTTTTTCATCCTCATACAGAACATCTAATACCATATCTTTTCCAATATCATCAACATATTTATACTCCAATACTTGGAAACCAAGAGCTGTAAGGATAGATTCTGCATTTCTCTTGGTAATTTGGATTACATTAGGTAGAGAAACTTTTTGAAAATTTCTTGGATTTACATTTAGATAGATTTTTCTATTTTTTTTAACAAGTTCTTTCTCTAAGGGTATTTGAGAAATAATTGAATAATTTGGAATCTCTACAAAAAATTTTGATGAATCAAGAACTTCATATTTAAGCCTATTCTTTTTAAGTACATCAATAGCATCATCAAGATTTAATCCTGATAAATTAGGAACCTCTATATATCTATTGTGTTTTGTATAGATCATTAATGAATTATAGGCAAGAAAGAACACAATAAAAACAACAGATACCATAAGAAATATTTGCTTAGTAAGTGATATACTTTTAAACTGATCCCAAATTTTCATTTCTATAATTTGTGTAAATATACTAAGACATAATTGTCTTTTATTATATTGACTTACATTTGAAAATATTATGGTAAATATTGCTGTTGTTTTTGGTGGCTATTCCTCTGAACATGAGGTATCAGTTAAAAGTGGAAAATTTATCTATGAAAATTTAAAAGACAACTCGGATTGGAATGTATTCGAAGTTTGTATTTCAAATGATAAAAGCTTTGTTAGGTATAACGAGAAAGTTTATGACTTAGACTATGAAAGTTTTTCATTTAGTATCAATGGAACTGAATTAAAACCTGACGCTGTATTTAATATAATACATGGTGATCCTGGGGAAAATGGAAATCTTGCCGAGATCCTAGAGAGAAATAAAATTCCTCAGACCGCATGTGATGTTTATGTATCTAAGCTCACATCCAATAAGAAAAAATATATAGAATTTGTTAATTCTCTTGGTATTCCTTCATCAAAACAAGTATTGATTACATGGAGTGACATTGATAATCTATCTTCACTTTCAAGCTCAATCACATTCCCATGTATTGTTAAACCAAATAATGGGGGAAGCAGTATTGGTGTGTCAAAAGTTTACAGATCAAATGAACTAAATGAAAAGGTTCAACTTGCTTTTAAAGAAGATAATGAAGTGTTAATTGAGAGTTTTCTTGATGGTCAAGAGGTGTCAGTGGGAGTTATTCAAAATAAAGATGATAGAATAATACTTCCTATTACAGAGATAATTAGTAACAATGAACTTTTTGACTACAGTGCAAAATATTTGGGTGAATCTCAAGAAATTACCCCAGGAAATGTTTCTGAAAAATCAAAAAAATTGATTCATGAATATTTGAATAATATCTATGATAATATAAACTTAAATGGAATTACAAGATCAGAATTTATAATAGTTGATGATATACCATATATTTTAGAAACTAATACTATTCCTGGATTTACTGAACAGAGTATTATTCCTCAACAAATTGAGGCTAATAAACTAAATGTTAAAGATGTAATAAATGATCTTGTAAGATCTATTCTTTAAATAATAATTAAATTTATCCTATGAAAAGAGCTGTTTTTCCTGGATCCTTCGACCCAATTACAATTGGACACCTTGATATAGTAAATAGGGGTTTAAAAGTTTTTGATGAAATAATCATTGGAATAGGAGAAAACAATGATAAAAAATACATGTTTTCATCTGATAAAAGAGCTGAATATGTCGAAACTGTTTTTAAAAAAAAAAATAACGTAACTGTAAAAACTTATTCTGGATTAACAGTTGATTTTTGTAAAAAAAATAATTCAAACTTTTTAATAAGGGGTCTTAGAAACCCTTCTGACTTTGAGTTTGAAAAAAGCATTGCACTTACAAATAGAAAGATTTCAGATATTGAGACTGTGTTCTTTTTAACTTCTGTAGAAAACTCATATATAAGCAGTAGTATTGTAAAAGAGCTAATAAGGAATAAGGGTGACTACCAATTATTTATTCCTAAAGGAATTACTATTTAGAACTTCTAGTACTATTAACCTTATATTTTCAAATGCATTTTTTAAAAGATTATTAATATCATCATATGATATCCATTCTGTCTTCATTATACCCTCCTCGATTTGAGGAACTAGAGGGCCCATATAGTAGGTTGACATTTTAAACCAATATGTTTTTTTTAATCTATAATTTTTACCCTTTTTAAAAATATGATAAGTCTCAGATAACTGATTATTAATAATAACATCTGCAACACCTGTCTCTTCTGTTACTTCCCTTTTAGCAGCTTCAATTATTAGTTCTTTTTTTTCAACTCCACCCTTTGGAAGGTCCCATTTATCATTTCTAAATATGAAAAGTAATTTTCCATCAGTTCTTTCAACTAATCCACCAGCAGCCTGAATTACAGGAAATTTTTTTAAAAATATTTCCCATAGCTTATCCATATTTTTATGATATAAATAAACCTTTTCATTATTCTTAGACTTTAATGCTTTTATAATTAATGATGCAGAAGTATATTTTATAAAAATTAATGGAGATGAATCAGATATCTCAAGTATTTTATCAGTTAAAACAAGGGGCTTTTGGTTGAAAAAAACTTTATACATTTGTAATAATGGTTCTAGATAAAAAAGTTGCTGAGCAAACTATAAATTATCTCACACAAATTAATGCAATTAAATTAAATACCAAAAATCCATTCACGTGGACAAGCGGTATAAAATCTCCAATTTACTGTGACAATAGATTACTGCTCTCATATCCTGAGATTAGAAAATTTATCGCAGAAAAAATGTCTGAAATTATTAAAAATAAATATGGAGAAAATATATCAATTACTGGAGTTGCTACTGGTGCTATAGCAATTGGAGCATTAATTTCAGAAAGGTTAAATCTTCCATATTCTTATGTCAGACCAGAGCCTAAAAATCATGGATTAAAAAATCAGATTGAGGGATTTATTGATAAAGGATCTGAAGTTATTGTGATTGAAGATTTGATAAGTACAGGAAAAAGTAGTCTAAATGCTATAAACGCTTTAAGAGATGAAAGTTTTAATGTCAGAGGAATGCTTTCTATATTCTCATATAACTTTGATTTTGCTAATCAAAGGTTTCAAAATGAAAACATTTCAATTAACTCATTAGCAGATTTTAATACTTTAGTTGAGATGATTTTATCTGAAGGATCTATATCTAAAGATGAGGCAACCAGGCTTATGGACTGGAGAAAGGATCCTGAAAACTGGGTTTAATAAATTATTTTTATCTCTGAGGATTTAAACTCTTTTGATCCAATATTTTCTATTTGGGCAACTAAATTTCCATTATGTAAGACTCTTTCAACTTTTCCATTAAATATTTTTTCTTTTATTAAAAATTTACATTTATTCTTTCCATATAAATTTTGATTGAATTCTTTAGATAAATATTTAATATCATGAATTCTTTTAAAATAAGTTGCATAATTTTTTAGTAATTGATCTAAAACTTCATCTAAATCAATATTTTTACCACTTATTTGTTTTAAAGATGTTGCATGCTTAAGATTTTTAAATCTTGTTTGA
Organism: Flavobacteriaceae bacterium; assembly: GCA_016780245.1. GTDB lineage: Bacteria > Bacteroidota > Bacteroidia > Flavobacteriales > Flavobacteriaceae > Marisimplicoccus. The sequence continues at coordinate 48,783 of JADHME010000004.1, forward strand.
TTTACGTTTATCCCAGTACCTATTATTGAATACGATAAATGACTAATCTTAAAATTATTTTCAATTAATATCCCTGATATCTTCCTGTTTTCTGACAAAATGTCGTTTGGCCACTTAATAAAGCACTTTTCTTTACTAAAAAAATTTACAGTTTTAAGAACTGAAAGTGATGTTGCAAAATTTAATGCATATATTGGTGAGATAAAATCTTTAGTAAATTCAAGATATAACGAGCATAAAAGGTTATTTCCATAACTAGAGAACCACCTTCTAGCTAATTGTCCTTTACCCTTGTACTGATATTTTGCAGATATAACATCTTTATTATTAATTTTTTTTGATTTAATTAACATCTTCACTTTGTCATTTGTTGACTTAGTGGCATTAACTTTGATGATGTTATATGCAGTCATATTATTAAAAGTAATAAATTTGAAAAAAGAAAAGATTAATGGTTAAACCCAAGTTAGTAGAATCTGAAATAATTAGTAAAATTATATTCGGTATTGAAGATGTGAAGGGTGTAGATGTAAATATAATGGACCTTACAAATATTACTAGCGCTGTTTGTGGATATTTTATAGTTTGTACGGGCACATCAAATACTCATGTTACAGCCATTGTTAGCTCAATTAGAAAACATGTGAGTAAAGAATTAAAGGAAAAACCATTTAGTATTGAAGGAAATGAAAATCAGGAATGGGTTCTAATTGATTATGTTAATGTAGTAGTTCATGTTTTTCAAAGAGAAATTAGAGAATATTATGATATTGAGAACCTCTGGGGTGATGCAAAAATTACAAACGTTGAATTAAATGCTTAAAAATGGCAAACAAGAAAAAAAATAATAAATCAAAAATTAATATATACTGGTTCTATGCATCAATTGTCTTTTTTATAATCAGTATTGGACTACTTGGTGGAGATAATGGTATTCAAAATACTCAACCAACTGATATCTCATCTTTTGAAAATTATTTAAGGAATGGAGATGTGGAGAGAGTCACAATAATTAACCAGAGATATGCCCGAGTAACATTGAATGAAAATGCTCTTGAAAAAGACATACATAAAAGAGCTAGGTCAAAAAACTTTTTAGGACAAGATAATCTAGCTGGGCCTCACTATCAATTTGAAATTGGTACTCCAGAATTATTTGAAACCAATCTTCAGCAAATTAAACAAATTCAAGATTTAGACTTTTCAATCGAATTTATGACTATGGAGAATAGATGGCTTGATGTTCTTTTAGGATTTCTGCCAATTATTATAATAATTGGAGTATGGATTTTCTTAATGAGAAGAATGTCTGGTGGTGCTGGAGGTGCAGGTGGGCAAATTTTTAATATTGGTAAATCAAAAGCAAAATTATTTGATCAGAATACTTTAGTAAAAATTACATTTAAGGATGTAGCTGGTCTTGAGGGTGCAAAAGAAGAAGTTCAAGAAATAGTTGATTTTTTAAAGAATCCAAAAAAATATACTGTTTTAGGTGGTAAAATTCCAAAAGGTGCTCTTTTAGTAGGTGCACCAGGAACTGGAAAAACTCTTCTTGCAAAAGCTGTAGCAGGTGAAGCTAAAGTTCCTTTCTTTTCTCTTTCTGGTTCTGATTTTGTTGAAATGTTTGTTGGAGTAGGTGCTTCAAGAGTTAGAGATTTGTTTAAGCAAGCACAAGATAAATCTCCATCAATAATTTTTATTGATGAGATAGATGCCATAGGAAGAGCTAGGGGGAGAAGTAATATTACTGGATCTAATGATGAAAGAGAAAATACTCTTAATCAACTTTTAACAGAAATGGATGGTTTTGGTACAGATACTAATGTTATAGTTATTGCTGCAACAAACAGAGCTGATGTCCTTGACAAAGCATTAATGAGGGCTGGTAGATTTGATAGACAGATATTTGTAGACCTACCTGACTTGAATGAAAGAAGAGAAATCTTTCAGGTTCATTTAAAGCCATTAAAAAAGAGTAGGACTTTAGACATTGACTTCTTAGCAAAACAAACACCTGGTTTCTCTGGTGCTGATATTGCAAACGTTTGTAATGAAGCAGCATTAATAGCTGCAAGAAACAACAAGAAATCTGTTGGCAAACAAGATTTTCTTGATGCATTAGATAGAATTGTAGGTGGTTTAGAGAAAAAGAATAAAATAATCACTAAAGAAGAGAAGAATACAATAGCATTTCATGAAGCAGGTCATGCAATAGTAAGTTGGCTTCTTGAACACGCAGCTCCTCTTGTTAAAGTAACAATTGTTCCAAGAGGTCAGTCTCTTGGGGCTGCCTGGTATTTACCAGAGGAGAGAATGATTGTAAGAACAGAACAAATGCTAGACGAAATGTGTGCTACTCTAGGTGGAAGAGCAGCAGAAAAGATAATGTTTAATAAAATCTCCACCGGAGCTTTAAGCGATTTAGAAAAAGTTACTAAACAGGCAAGATCAATAGTCTCTGTTTATGGTTTAAATGATAAAATCGGTAACATTACATACTATGACTCAAGTGGGCAAACTGATTATAATTTCACTAAGCCTTACTCTGAAGAAACTGCAAAAAAAATAGACGAAGAAATATCACTTATAATTGAAAAACAATATAAAAGAGCCTGTGATATTCTTAAGGAAAATAAAAGCAAACTATCAGAACTTGCTAAAAGACTGTTAGATAAAGAAGTAATCTTTAAAGAAGATCTTGTTAAAATTCTTGGTGAAAGACCATTTAAAAAAGATGAACAAGATGAAAATAAAAAATAATTATTTTGAGCTTTTGGAACTTTTTTAAAAATAAGAAGAAAGATAACCAGGAGCCTGATGATACCTCTATTTCTGATGAATCATCTCTGGATTTAATTTTTGCCAAAAATTTTACAGAATCAGGTGGTAGATTCATCTATCTAGATCATGAAAATTCTACAAAAGATGTCTTTGAAAAAATTATTGGAGAAAATAATTGGGAGATAGACAATGTTTGTTCACTTGATTCAGATATCTCCAAAAATCTTGATATAAGATTGATTAGAAATATTGATAACGAAAAAGTCAAAGCACTTGTCACTAATTGTGAATATTTACTTTCAAATTCAGGAAGAATATTAATTTGTAACAAACAGATTAAGAATAACAAAATTGAAAATCTTCCTCCAGTAGTAATAATTTTGGCTCGTATGGATCAATTTGTATCTGACCTAAGTGAAGGCATGACTAAGCTTAAATATAAATACAAAACAAAGTTTCCTTCAAATATTACAACTATTGTAGTAAAAAATAAGCTGAATGAAGATAACTTTTTAACTTACGGTAATAGTGCCAAAGATATCTATCTTATTTTAAGTGATGATTAATTTTCTTCCAAGATTAATTAGTGGAATTCTCTACATAGTAATAATTTTTGCATCAATAGTTATTAGTATGGAGACATTCATAACTGTTTTTTTAATTTTTACATTAATATCAACATATGAAGCTAATTCATTGTATCAGAAAATTAAATCTAAGGGATATAATTATAATCATCCTTTTATCCCCCCGTTATATGTTTCAGTATCAATGATAGCTCTGATTTATATTCCATTTAGTGGTAATGCTATATACAACCCATATCTAATCTTGTATATTTTTATTTTAATATGGATAAGTGATACTATGTCTTATTTTTTTGGATCATTATTTGGTAGAAATAATTTAAAAATTGAAGCTTCACCAAATAAAACGTGGGAGGGTTTTATTGGTGGATTATTTTGTTCAGTTTTATTCAGTTATGTTTCATTTAATTTTATACAAGAAATATTCCCTTTCTGGAAAACTATAGTGCTTGGATTCATTATACCAATTTTTGGACTTTTTGGAGATATTGTTCAATCCAAAATTAAGCGAAAAGCTGGTGTAAAAGATAGCGGAAATATAATACCTGGACACGGAGGCTTATTTGATAGATTAGATAGTGCAATTGGTAATTCCTTTATTGTTCTAATAATAACCATTTTATAATGTTTCATAAGGAAGGCTTTAATATTATAATTCTTTTTTTCATAGTTGTATCTATGGACGTAATCATTTTAGAAGTTCTTTTTGAAGAACCATCAACTATAAAGAGTCTTCTTCAAACTAGTGCACTAATTCTCTTACTATTAATATTATGGTTTTTCAGAAACCCAAAAAGAAATATAAATAAAAAGACTAATCATATCATAAGTCCTGCTGATGGTAGGGTTGTCAATATTCAGCAGACATTTGAAAATGAGTATTTTAAAGAAAATAAATTACAAATATCTATTTTTCTATCCCCATTTGATGTTCACGTCAACAGATATCCAGTATCTGGTGAAGTGTTATACTCAAAACATCATCATGGTAAATATTTAGTAGCTTGGCATCCAAAATCTTCTGATAAAAATGAAAGAACAACTATAGTAATTAAAAATAAAAATTTTGGAAATATTATGTACAGACAGATTGCTGGAATGGTTGCAAGGAGAATAGTTAATTATGCAAATGAAGGCTTAATGGTAGCTCAAGGTGAGGACTCAGGCTTTATAAAGTTTGGATCAAGAGTTGACCTATTTCTTCCATTGAATTCTCAACTTCTTGTTAAGGAAGGAGATAGAGTTATTGGAGGAATTTCGGAAATAGCCAGGTTAGGAAAGTTCTGAAATTGACTTTTTTATAGATTTTATCTTTTGTTCTGTATCGATAATTTTTTGTTTTTCCTTATCTATAATTTCTTTAGGTGCATTACTTATAAAATTTTTGTTTTTTAATTTACTATCTACAGACTTAAGAAAACCAATATTATATTCAAGTTCTTTATTTAATTTCTTGATTTCAGAATCTTTATCAAAACCTTCGTCCAGTGGAATAAAAAACTCATAATTTTTTATTATAAAAGATTTAACTAAAGCAAAGTCAGCTTTTTCAGATTCAATTATATCCTCAACAAATCCAATTTTTTTAATAACATCAATATTACCAATTGGTTTATTGGATGGAATGCAGTATAATTTAATTGGTGTTTTAAAAGGAATATTTTTTTCCTTTCTATAATTTCTTATTTGTGAAATAATTTCTTTTGTAATTTCAAAATTATTAATCAGCTGCATATCATATTCTTCCTTATTTGGCCATGAACTTATTGTTATTGGTTTAGAGACTTTGCCCTCAAGATTATGATATATTTCTTCTGAAAGAAAAGGCATAAATGGATGGATAATTTTCAAATTTTTAATAAATAATTCAACTAAATCAGACTTTGACTTCTGGTCAATTTTCTTACCATATTCAGGTTTTAATATTTCTAAAAACCATGAACAAAAGTCATCCCATATCAATTTATATGAAGACATTAAAACATCTGAAATCCTATAACTTTCAAAGTTACTATCTATAGACTCTAAAGTATTATTGAATTTATTTCTATACCAATTTATTGCTAGTTCATTAACTTTAGGCTGTTTAATTTGTAAGTCAGTATCCCAACCATCAACAAGCCTCAATGCATTCCAGAGTTTATTTGTAAAATTTTTTCCTTGCTGACATAAAGATTTATCAAACAAAAGATCGTTACCAGCAGCTGAGCTTAGCATTAAACCGACTCTTACAGAATCTGCACCATATTCTTCAATCAATTTAATAGCATCAGGTGAGTT
>JADHME010000031.1 GCA_016780245.1 Flavobacteriaceae bacterium
TCATCTTATCTCTATCTTTTGAGTACTCATTTAATACTCCTACACCTTTACCTTGCCATACAAGCTGTTGATTCTTACTATCAATAAAATTAACATAAAGAGTACCTTGAACTCTTGAGTATCCAGATGAGTATGGATATCGGTAAAAGAAAGGACTCCAGCCATAGGGTAAATAATTATTAACATAAACCCTCTCCTTTGATTGAGTCTCAAATGTAACTAATAGATCAGGAGAACTAGATCTCTCAAGTCCTTTAGACTTAAGGCCCATATCTAATGATTTTAAAATCCTCTTTTTATCAAGATCGGAAATTTCAACCTTCTCAATATCTGGTTCGTAGAATGAATATGAATTGTAGTTATTAAAATCCACATCAGAATCATAATCATATTGGACATAAATTCCACATGAGTTAATTATTAAAGCTAATGTGAATAATATTATTTTTTGAAAGTATAATTTTTTTATAATTTCCATTATTCTAAAGTTATGAAAAAATTATTACTGTTTTTAATATTAATTTTTCTTTCTTCATGTTCATCATTTAGGCCTTTATCAGAAAGTAATTTGTCTGTTGATGACCAGATAAACTTATATATCAAGAAATATGCTCCAGCTGCAACTAAAAACATGAGATTTTACAAAATACCTGCAAGCATAACATTAGCTCAAGGAATTCTGGAGTCAGGATATGGTCAGGGTACTCTTGCAAAAAAAGCAAATAATCATTTTGGTATTAAGTGTCACAAAGGATGGAAAGGAAAATCCATTTCACATGATGATGATGCAAAAGGTGAATGCTTTAGATCATATAAAAATCCTTTAAGATCTTATAAAGACCATTCTTTATTTCTAGTTGAAAGGGACAGGTATAGTTCATTATTTAAGTTAAATAGAAAAGATTATGAGTCATGGGCACTAGGCCTTAAAGCTGCTGGGTATGCAACTGATCCAAAATATGCAGAGAAATTAATAAGTTTAATTGAAAGGTTTAAATTAAACAGGTTTGATGAATAAACTTCCATCATCAGACTTAAAAATATCTATTAAATCATTTCCCCTAAGCTCTTTTAAAACTTTATCCCATTTCTTATTTGATAAATCAAATTCTGATTTAAAGTCAGCTAAAAGAATTTGCTCAATATTTTTGAGCCTATTAAAAATAACCTTTGCATCTTCGGAAATATCGGGTTCCTTTTTTATTGGTTTCATTTGAGGGAAGAATAAAACTTCTTGAATTGATGTTTTATCAGTCATAAGCATAACTAGTCTATCAATTCCGATTCCAATTCCTGATGTAGGTGGCATTCCATACTCTAAAGATTTAATAAAGTCCATATCAATAAACATTGCTTCATCATCACCTTTCTTACTTAATTCTAATTGATCCTCAAATCTTTTTAATTGGTCAATTGGGTCATTAAGCTCTGAATATGCATTTGCAATTTCCATTCCATTTACAATTAATTCAAATCTTTCTGTGAGATTAGGATTTGATCTGTGCTCTTTTGTTAGGGGACTCATTGATTTAGGATAATCAGTTATAAATGTAGGATTGATAAAGTTTTTTTCACATTGATTACCGAAAATTGCATCTATCAACTTTCCTTCTCCCATACTATCGTCTATATCAATATTTAGATCCTTACAAATAGATCTTAGCTCACTTTCATTTTTACCAGAAATGTCATAACCAGTATATTTGATTATAGCCTCAGTAATTGATATTCTCTCATATGGAGTCTTAAAATTTATTTTTTTGGAATCAAACTCAACTTTAGTTTTACCATGAATCTCTAAACATACTTTTTCAATTAATGACTCAGTGAGTTCCATCATCCAGAAATAATCTTTGTATGCAACATAAAGTTCAAGTATTGTAAATTCAGGATTATGATTTCTGTCCATTCCTTCATTTCTAAAATCTCTAGAGAATTCATAAACAGCCTCAAACCCACCAACAATCAATTTTTTTAAAAACAATTCATCTGAAATTCTTAGATAAAGAGGTATATCTAATGCATTGTGATGAGTTATAAATGGTCTAGCTGTTGCTCCACCTGGAATTGGTTGTAAAATGGGAGTCTCTACCTCTAGATAATCTTTATTATTTAAAAAATTTCTTATAGAATTAATAATTTTTGTTCTCTTTACAAATGTTTCCTTTACACTTTGGTTTACAATAAGGTCAATATACCTCTGTCTATATCTTTGTTCTAAATCAGTAAAACTATCATATTCGTTTCCTTGAGAATCAACTTTAGGTAATGGAAGTGGTCTTAGTGATTTATTAAGAATTTTAAAATCTTTTACTAACACTGTGATTTCTCCAACTTTTGTTTTAAACAACTCACCATTTATACCAATTATATCTCCAATATCAAGTAACCTTTTATAAACTACGTTATATTTAGTTTTATCATCTTCTTCACAAATCTCATCTCTGTTAAAATATACTTGAATTCTACCTTTACTGTCCAAAATTTCTGCAAAAGAAGCGTTTCCTTGAATTCGCCTAGACATAATTCTACCGGCAATTACTACTTGTTTTTTATCCTCATATTTGGTGATTAAATCTGTAGAATAATTTGTTACTGGATAAAGTTCAGCTGGATAAGGATCAATTCCAAGCTTTTTTAGCTCTTCAAGTTTTTCTCTCCTTATTTTTTCTTGTTCGGTCACTATATATTGTTTAAACAAAGATAGGTTTTATAAAATAATCATTGAAGTACAAATTTCTATATTTGAATGATTAAATGAAAAATAAAAAAATAATAGTTAAAGATATAGGGAGGGCTTCATTTTCTGATGCCTGGAAATTTCAAGAAGATATTTTTCAAAAAATAATTGATCAAAAAGTTCAAAATAGGAATCTAGAAAAAAAAATAGAAACTAACAATTATTTAATTTTCACAGAGCATAACCCAGTTTATACTATTGGAAAAAGTGGAGAAATGTCAAATCTTCTTTTAAATGAGAATCAATTAAAAGAAAAAGAAATTGAATTTTTTAAAATTAATAGAGGGGGCGATATAACATTCCACGGTCCAGGACAAATTATGGGTTACCCTATAATTGACTTAGATAATTTTTTTACTGATATAAATCTTTATTTAAGGTCTCTTGAAAATACTATTATAGATACTCTAAGTTTTTACGACATTTTAGGATTTACAATTAAAGGAGAAACTGGTGTTTGGGTGAAAAATCAAAATGAATTTAAAAAAATATGTGCATTTGGTATAAGAGCAAGTAGATGGGTAACTATGCACGGATTCTCATTGAATGGAAATTCTGACTTAACTTATTTTAATAATATTATACCATGTGGAATTAAGGATAAAGGTGTTACTTCAATTAAAGATATTTTAAATCAAGAAGTAGACTTAGAAGAACTAAAGGAGAAGATTATTGAAAATTTTGAGAAAAATTTTGAGGCAAATTTAGTTTATGAAAATTAATTTATTTCATATGATACAATTGAAAAATTATCAATTTTAGAAATTATCTCAAGCTTACCATCCATATCTGAATCAATTAAATCATAAGATGAGCTACCTTTCAAAGGGAATCCTTTAACTAACTCTCCACTGTGATTATATAGATAGATATTGTTATCATTAAGGTCGGTAGTTCCGATAAAGAAATTTCCAGAGATATTAAAAATCTTTGGTTTAGAGTATCTGCCAATTGGAAGCTTAACATTAATACCTTTAATTGATAAAATGTCCTCGCTTATATATATGAGTTTATCATCAGAAATATTAATCAGACTGTTCTCGGATAGATTTAGATTATTTCTATTAAAATTTCCGTTAGTGTCAATCTGAATTAAATTTCCTTGGTTATCAGAAGTTGTAAATGAGCCTAGATATGAATATACTGTATTATCATTATACTGAATTTTATTCTCAACAACTATTCTGTCTTCACCTCTTCTATTAAGAATTTTTAAATCACCATTTTCTAGTTGAATAACAATATAATCTTTACCATCAATTCTAATATGAACTGGACTTTTAATTATGTCTGATGAAAAATTATCAGGACTAAAACCATTTACAATTTTCCCCTTTGCATCAAACATTTTTATTTGGTTATCGTATGAAACTACAACTCTATAATTTCTGTTCTTTTCATAATCAAAAACTGAAATTGGATTTATGTTATCTGCTAATTCTAAATCGAAACTTAAGTCATTAACCTGATTTCCATTCCTGTCAATAAGATATAATTTATCCTCTGTTCTGAAGAGCATTTGGAGTCTACCATTTTTATATATATCAATTTGTTTTACATCACCTATGATTCTGCTAGATAGATTTCTTCTCCAAATGAGATTACCCTTATTTGAATAATAATGTAATACGTTTTCAATGTCTTGAAATACAAAGTCATATTCGTTAGTAGTGTGATTTTTTATCCAAATTGGATCCGAAATTATTTCACTATCCGAGGAAATAAGAAATTCTGTATAAGCTTCACCTTCCTGAGAGAAAGTATTTATTTTTTTAAAATCAAAATTTAAAAGTGCTATATCTTGACTAAATTTACCTCCAAATGATATAAAAGGATATGAATCTGAATCTAAAGAATTCATTAAACTTGAATTCATTTTATTCTTTGTGTTAACAACCCAAATGAAATTATTGTTAGAGGATATATTCTTCTTATAATTTGTGTAGACAGAATTAAACCCTAATATATCATTGATTTTATTTGAATTAATTATATTTCTTAATTGAGAAACAGATTTACCAATAATTAAAAAATTATTAATTAAAGTTGAATAGCTTATTTTTGGATCATAACTAAAAGTTTGTAATAATAATTTTAAGCCTTCATCAAGGTTTATAAAATTTATATCTGTGTAGTTGCTTTCTTGAAAATTAAAATATTCAATAATCTGATCTGTATTTTTTAAACTAATAACTAAGAATTTTTCTTGATCATCAACTATACTTATATCATTGATAAGATTAATAGATTTAAAACTATAATCATCAGCAGCAATATTATTTGATTTAAAGTAATTTTTAAGATTGAATATAAACCTTTCAGAATCTCCGACATTAAAAGAGAAAAGTGATCTAAATGTATTAGGAATAACATTATCAGATATAATACCTTTAGAGGAAATACTTTTTAAAATTGAAATTTTAGAATTAAGAGAGTCACCTAATTTAGTTACACCTGAAAGCTCAACAATATCGGTTGAGTTTGTAAAATCATATCCAATCCACGAGGTTTTAACTTTTGGTAATAGGGGTAAATTATATGATCTGTAATCAACAGAATTTGAACCATCTGATTTAATAAAAAAATTGAATGGATCATCCCTGTCAATTGTTTTTGAAATTTTTAATAAGTCAGGATTTATTTTTTTGTTGTTTGTTTTATGATCTCTTATAATATTTTCTAGGACTATGTCATTATCAGAACTTATATAAAAATCACCAATGATTGTCATATAAATTGTCTTATTAATATTCTTCTTTGAGTATATATCAAAGTTTTGATAATTTCTATTAAAGTCATCATTATTAAATATTGAGTCACTTAATTCAACTCTGCTAATAAATGTATAGGCTGTTTCACCTTTACTAAATGGAGATAAACTTAAAACTCCTTTTTTAGTAAAACTATTTGAAAGTAAATTCAAATTATTATAAACTATTTTAGAGTTTGGATAAAGATTTGAAATTAGCTGATTGTTTTCAAGAATATTTTTTGTAACACTTAAATCATTTATGTTGATAATTTTAACTGACTCTAAAGGAATAAAATCTAATTCGGAAATATTAGAATTTTCAATTTTACTACATGTTACAGTTATTAATAAAAAAACAAATAATATTATTCTTGTAGGAAATTTCATTAGTTGAATTGAAGAATTTGTTGGTTAGACTTAATTTGAAATGATTTTCTGTGATATTTTGTTCTACCTAATTTCGTAATCATATCTATATGAAATTTTGTTCCATATCCCTTATTTTGTATCCAATTATATTCTGGAAACTTTATATGTAAATTAGACATATATTCATCTCTATATGTTTTTGCTAATATAGAAGCTGCAGCAATATTCTGATACTTTTGATCACCTTTGATAATACACTTATATTTTAAATCCCTGTATGGCTTAAATAAGTTTCCATCAACTAGAATGAAATCAGGTTCAATACTTAAACCCTCTATTGACTTATGCATTGCCTCAAAAGTAGAGTTTAAGATATTATTCTTGTCAATCTGATAAGTGCTGACAAATGCAACTGAATATGCCAATGCATTTTTTTCAATAAATTTTTTAAGCTCTAATCTTTTACTTTGGGAAAGTTTTTTAGAATCATCAAGATTCTTGCCTTTAAAATTTTTTCCTAAAATAACTGCAGCTGCCGTTACAGGTCCAGCTAAACTTCCTCTTCCTGCCTCATCAACTCCTGCTTCATGCTTAAATTTTGAAAACTTTTTCATTAACATCTTAATAAAATCAAATTTTAAAAGAAATCTTACCTTAGTATGAAATTACAAAATAGATGCAGAAATTTTTTCTGGTAGTAAGTTTTTTTTTCACTCCAATAATTTTATTTGCTCAATCAGAAGATTTAGAGGGTAAATTAAGAGCTAAAGAAGAACAACAAAAAGAGAATGATCAAAAAGAATCAAAAGATTCATTAAACTTGAATGAATATAAGATTTTCTATTTGGATGGAAGTTATGAGACTGCAGATACATCTCTTACATATCATAAATATTACAAGTTTAATTTTTTAAGAAAAGATAACTTTGAGTTATTATCGTTTGCTAACTCAGGTCATACATACAATAAACTATCATATGATATTATTAAAGAATCAAAATTACCTGATGTTGGAGCACGAGCAAAACATTATCAATATTTTGAAAAGGATGATATTGGCTACTATGAGGTAGCTACTCCATTTACTGAGATTATGGCAAAATCTACATTTGAACAAGGACAGATATTAGATTTTCTTATTTCTGTAAACCTTTCCCCTAGTTATAATTTTACAATTGCTCATAAAGGATACAAATCTCTTGGCAAATATGTTAATACTAGATCAAGAGGAAATCAATTTAGATTTTCTTCAAATTTCAAATCAAAAAAAGAATTGACTAATTGGAAGTTTCATGTTACTTCTCAAAATATTTTTAATCAAGAAAATGGTGGACTCTCACCCGATGATATATATTTTTTTGAACAAGCTCCAGACTATTTTGAATTAGATAATTCAGGAAATCAAATTTTACTTGATGATGGTTCATATAAAATGGTTTATTATGATGGATACCTTGACAGATCAAGATTAGGTGGATGGATTTTTTCAGAAAGCAGTTTATATTCAAAAAGATTTTTCTCAGATCTAAGACAAAAAATTATATACAATAAAGATGAAGATATAGATGTTTTGACCCTTGCATATCAATTTACTCATGAATACAAAAAACTTGAGTATAATGATGATTATAATTCAACTTTTTTTGGTGAGCTTGTTGATGGAACTGTAATAGAGGATCAATCAAGATTTATAAAACAAGAAAATAAATTATTAGCACTTTTGGATTTAAATAATATTGGTAAACTTAGCCTTGGTTTTAATAATATTTCTTGGTCAAATTCATTTAAATTATATGAGGACTTAACTAATGAAATTCCATTTGAGATTAACCCTAGTCAACAGATACTATCTGCAAGTTTTAAAAAATATATAAGTAATTATTACTTTAACTTTCTTACCACCAAGTCCTTTAAAAATAAATTTTTGAAAAACCAGTCTTCATTAAAAATAGGCGGAGAACCTATAAAAAATATAAAATTTATATTATCAGGAAATATAATTGAAAACTCTCCTAATTTTAACTATGTTTTATATAGAAGTGCTTATGAAAATTATAATTGGTACAATGATTATTTAAAAAATACTAAAGTTAGTAATGTTTCTTTATCTCTGTCTCTAAAAGATTTAATTGATATCTCAGGAGAATATAGTCAAATTGAAAACTATACATTTTTTAGAGAAACAACAAATCAATTAAATGGTGAAATTGATAGAAAAAGGATAGTGTCTGTTGGGCAAGTTAATTCTAATATTAATTATTTAAAAGTTAAATTTAAAAGTAATATTGGTATAAATAAGTTCAACTTTATCAATACTGCAATGTATCAAAAAAAAGATCAGGAATTAGTTGATTTAAATGACTTATTAACATTAAATGTTCCTGAGTGGATAGTAAGAAGTACTATGATGTTTTCAACTCAAGTATTTAATAATTCACTTTATATTCAAACTGGGCTTACATTTAATTATTTTACTAAATATTTTGCAGACTACTATAACCCTTTAGTCTCAGAGTTTGTTACACAAAACTATAAGCAAATTGGAGAATATCCTAGATTTGATTTTTTCTTTAATGCAAAAATTCAACAAACAAGAGTATATGTTTCTGTTGAACACTTAAATAGTTCATTTACAGGTTATGATTACTATTCTGATCCATTTAATCCCTACAGGGATATGTCAGTAAGATTTGGACTTGTATGGAACTTTTTCCAATAAAAATGAAAAATTTTTATGTAATAGGAGTAATGTCAGGAACCTCACTAGATGGGTTAGACTTAATTTATCTTAAGTTTAGACAAAATGAAATATGGAATTTTGAGATAATTAATGCAAAGACATATCCATATGAAGATTCAGTCATAAAATTGTTAACCAATATATCTAAAAAGAGTCTTGACGAGGTAAAAAAAATTGATGTTGAATACACTAAAAAGTTAGCCAAAATTATTCGTGAATTTATCGAGGAATTTTCTATTAATAAGATTGATTTTATTAGTTCTCATGGACACACTGCAATTCATGACCCTTCTAATTCAATTACATATCAAATTGGAAATATGCCAATTATATCTAAAGAAATTAATCAAAATGTAATTTGTGATTTTAGAGTTCAAGATATAGAGCTAGGTGGACAGGGAGCTCCTCTTGTTCCAGTTGGTGAAAAGTATTTATTTCAAGAATATGATTCATTTTTAAATCTAGGTGGCTTTGCAAATATTTCAAAGCATGAAGGGGAAAGTATAACTGCCTATGATATATGCCCTGTAAACATTCTACTGAATAATCTATCAAAAAAAATTGGAAAAGACTATGATGATAAGGGGTCTATAGCTTCGTCAGGGAAACCTATTGTAAATCTTTATGAGGAATTGGAAAAATTAGAATATTATCAATCAAGCCCACCTAAGTCATTAGGAATTGAATGGGTAGATGAAAATATATTTCCAATGATTAATAAATATTTTGATTACCCAATAGAAGATTTACTAAATACCTTATCAAATCACATTGCAAATCAAATTTCAAATAATTTGAAAGATATAGATAAAGTTTTAATTACAGGTGGTGGAGCATATAATGATTATTTAATTGATATAATTAGATCAAAAACAGATTCTGAAATAATAATTCCGTCGAAAAATATAATTGAATTTAAAGAGGCTTTAATTTTTGCATTCTTAGGAGTCTTGAGATATCTAAATATCAATAATTGCTATTGTTCAGTAACTGGTGCATCAAAAGATCATTGTTCTGGAAATTTTTTTTTATTAAATTAGATGTTTACCATAAATCATACTTATGAAAAAAACATATCTACTTATTTTATCACTTATCTCTTTAAATATAAGTGCACAAAATATTACATGGCAGAATGTTAATATAAATGTTCCATTTGAAAATACAGATTCTGTATATAATCTAATTGATGGATTTTATTCTAATATTCAAATACCTGAGGGTGTTAGAGTTTCTCTATGGAGTATTGAATATAAAGGCTCAAATGAAAAGGCTACTCATGTTTTAAATTTTGCTGGCTCAAAAGAGGCACTGGCTGAATTTGAATCCAGAAAATTAACTCCAGAATGGGATGCATATGTGTCAAAATTAAATTCTTTAATTAGTCGTGACGGATTTTCTGTTACAGCAGGTGTTACTCTTGTTAGATATAATCTAGATAAATGGCAACAGCCGATTGCTCAATCACACCAATGGAAAATAAAAGATCCAATTAAGTTTTTAACTGCTTTTGCTAATTTAATGTCTACCTTTAATGATGATTCTGGATATGTTTCTATTGGTCAGACTACTCATGGAGTTGAAAATGGTGAAACTCATTATATATACGTAACATATCCTGATCTAATTGCTGCTTTGGACTTTGGGAATGCCCAAAATAAAGATCAAGCAGATGCTATTACCAAATGGATAGAAGATACAAAAGATGAAGAATATACTAGGAGTATAACAAGGGTTATGCTTCAATCATGGGAATAAATTTAAATTAAATGGAAACAATATTATTAGGAATATTTATTCTAGGTTATTTAGCAATAACACTAGAGCATAGTTTAAAAATTGACAAACTTATACCTGCTTTAGCAATGATGGCTTTTTTATGGGCATTGATTGCAATATTTAATATACCGGTATTTGAAGTTGATACAGAGTTACGGGAACTAATACCAACAAAAATAAAGAAGATAATGGCATATCATTTATCTCATACTTCAGAGATTCTAATCTTTCTTTTAGGTGCAATGACTATTGTTGAGATTATTGATTACTATAATGGTTTTGAAAAAATTAAATCATTCATAAGAACTAAATCAAAGAAAAAATTATTGTGGATATTTTCAATTTTAGCATTTGTTTTATCTGCCATAATTGATAATTTGACAGCTACTATTGTTCTAATTACAATTCTTCAGAAAATTATTAGAGATAAAAACTTAAGATTATGGTTTGCAGGTTTAATTGTAATTGCAGCAAATGCAGGAGGAGCATGGTCTCCAATTGGAGATGTAACTACAACAATGTTATGGATAGCTGACAAAGTTACTGTTCCAATGCTATTGTATTATGTATTTATTCCTTCAGTGGTGTGTATGATAGTACCAGTATATATTGCATCATTTCTTAAACCTTTTAAAGGAAATTTAGACAAAATGGATAATGATGAGAGTAGTATAACTAAAATAGGTACTAGAATGCTTTGGTTAGGATTATCAGCTATTCTTTTTGTGCCATTTTTTAAAGTTTTTACTGGCCTTCAACCTTACGTAGGTATGATGCTTTCACTTGCTATAGTTGCAACATTTGCAGAAATATACAGTGGTACTAAATTTAATATTTCTACTCCTAACGAAGATAGTATTATGCATAGTAAAAGTCCTGTACATTCTGCATTAACTAAGATTGAGCTTCCAAGTATTTTATTCTTTTTAGGAATTTTGATGGCAGTAGCAGCACTAGAATCAATTGGATATCTTTTTGAGTTTGCTCAATATTTAGAAACTGTTATTCCTGATATTAGAATAGTTGCAGGTTTCTTAGGTCTTGGATCAGCAGTAATTGATAATGTTCCTTTAGTAGCTGCATCAATAGGTATGTTTTCTCAACCAGTTGATGATTCTTTGTGGCATTTAATTGCGTATGCAGCAGGAACAGGTGGTAGTGTGCTTATAATTGGTTCTGCAGCCGGAGTTGTTGCAATGGGGATGGAAAAAATTGAGTTTTTCTGGTATCTAAAAAAAATAGGATGGTTAGCATTCCTTGGGTTCCTTGCTGGATTTATAACATTTGTATTATTTGAGGCATATATTCTTTAATCAATAATATTGAATTATAAGCAAACTGAGAATTGGATTTTAAATCGGTTACCATTTTATCAGTCTCAAGGTTCTAAAGCATATAAACCAGGTCTTGATAATATAAAATCTTTTGTTGACCATCTCAATATTAATACTCAAGATATAAAGCTTATTCATGTTGGAGGCACAAATGGAAAGGGAAGTACCTGTGCATATCTATCATCAATAATTCAAGAGTCAGGATATAGGGTAGGTACATTCACATCACCTCATTTTTTTGATTATAGAGAGAGAATTAAAGTAAACAATAATAAAATCGAAAAGGATTTTATTTCACAGTTTATTATAAATAATCGTGATATAATTGAAAAACTGGAGCTTACTTTTTTTGAGCTTTCATTTGGAATGTCACTATCCTATTATATTGAAAAAAATGTAGACTATGCAATAATTGAAGTAGGGCTAGGTGGAAGATTAGATGCTACAAATATTATTAATCCAATTTTATCTGTAATTACAAATATTTCATATGATCATACAGAAATATTGGGTAATACTCTAGAAAAAATTGCATTGGAAAAAGCTGGAATAATAAAAAAAAATACCAAAGTAATAATTGGGGAAAGAGATAAAGACACAGAAAATGTTTTTATTGATATAGCAAATAAAAACTTTTCAGAAATAATTTTTGCATCTGATTATAAATCAAAATTTGAAAACTCAGACATAGAATATTTCAATAAAAACATAAATACAGTTGTACAAATTTGTAAGAATCTAAATGA
>JADHME010000032.1 GCA_016780245.1 Flavobacteriaceae bacterium
ATTATAATTTATTTCACCATAACCTCCAATAGTTAAACCGGATTGAAGATCGGCAAGGTTAAGTAACTGAGTTTGTGCAATGTTTAACTGCTCATCTTCTTGTTGAGAAAAAGAAAAGGCTGTTACAACTAACATCATTGTAAGTATAGTTTTTTTCATTAGTAGGTTATTTATAATGATTCTAAATAACAAATATATATAATTATTTAGAATCATTATAAATAAGATGAAAAAATTTTAAAAATTTGTTATTCCTTCATTTGGTTGATACTGATAATTAAATGTATAATACCTTGATTCACTTGTATATGCATCAGGATTTTCTGGAGCATCTTTATAGTAACTTAGGATTTCCATTTTGGCATATTTCCCATCATTAGTTCTAAATACTAATATTTTACCTGGAGTTGGAGTAATTAAATTTACAGGAGGTCCTTGATAGGTATACCATCCATTCCCTGCACCAGATGGGACTGCATATCCACTAGAAGAATCTTGAGATAATTGCTGAAGATTTACTTCTATAACAGACATCATAGTTCCAGATGCAATGTATACAGCACCGTTTCCAGTTCTTGTTGGCTCATCAATTGTTCCAAGTGATTCTCCACCATTAACAATAATAGCGGTACCTCTAAATGCTACATCCCAATCAGTTTCACTAGTAGTAACTTGACCTTGGGAAAAGCTAAACTTTGTAAATTCTCCAGAAATCGGAGTAAATTGACCAGTCCTTGGATTAACACCTCCACTTTGAGGAGCATAAAGATTACCATATCTTTCAGATACTACATCCAAAAGTTGAACTTCATCATCTTTACTACATGATGAAAGGATTAATAAAAAAATAGTTAAATAAGTGGTTGTTATTCTCATAGTTTTAAGATTTGATTGATTAAAGTGTTATTGTAATTTTTGAATAAATAATTCTACCTGGATTATTAGGTAGATTTTCTGGATCCTTGTAATTAAAAATATTATCAAACCCAAGTGTTATTTTATAATTTTTGATTTCTTTTGAAATAGATATATCAGAGATGATATTCGAATTAACAAATTCATCATACTCATCTAATATATCGTTACCGTTTTTATCAACTAAGCCATATTTACTCCTATATTTTGATTTGAAATAAACTTGAAAATTACTTTTAGTTGTAAAAGTGATTTTTGAATTGATATTATGTTTTGATCTATTAAAGAGTCCAAAATAATCTTCTTTTTTTACTATAAAAGCTGTTGAATTTGGACTTAGCCTTGCATATACATCACCATTTTTGATTCTTTTGATTGCATCATTATCCTTTGCATCAAGAAATTGATAGCCAATTTTAAAATTTATATTATCATTTAAATTAAAAATCGAACTGAACTCTAAACCTTGAGTATATACCTTGTTTAAGTTGTAATAACTAAAAATATTTTGACCATTAGTTTTGGTTGCAATTATTTTATAGTCAATTAAATTTTTGATTTGATTTCTAAAAAAATTAATATCAAACGAAATATTGTTATCACTTTTAATTCCAAAACCAAGATTAAAACTAATTGAGGTTTCAGGACTTAAATTACCTTCGAATTCATTTTCCGAAATTATCAAATTGGAAATTTGTCCTGTTGCTTGAAGATTATTTATTATTTCCTTTGCAGCATTAAAACCAAGTACTGAGTATCCGGAACTAGAATTTGCAAAATTAAAATACAGCTGCCTAAAATCAGGAGTTTTAAAGCCCTTACCAATTGAAATTTTGGATGAAATATTATCATTCAATTGAGTTCTCAATGCAAACCTTGGACTAAACTCTGAATCATATTCATCATACTGATCATATCTTGCGCCAAAAATATAATTGGTGTTCTCAAATATGAAACCTTCATATTGAACAAAATAATTAAATGAGCTCTGTGTGACTTTATTTTTGTAAAAATTATTTCTTTTCAATGATTCATCAGTTATACCAAAGCCAATTATCAATTTATTTTTTTTATTTATTTCAAATATTGATCTTAACTCAGATTTAAATAATGACTGATCAAAAAATGATTCTGGAGTATTCGTGGAAAGCGAGCTGAAATTTTCTTCACTTTTATATCTTGTAAAATAGTTGTCTAATACAAATGATAGCCTATCGAACTTATTTAAACTAACTGATGTATTAAAATTTGACTCATTTATAATATTATTACCATAAATATTTTCGTTTAGTCTTAATTCCTGATCTTCTCTAAAGAATCTAAAAGATGAGAAAAATGATAAGTCTTTGTAGTCATAATTATGACGAAGAAAAGCTGTTAGATTTTTAAACGGCTCTACAGTATTTAGTATATCCGTTTCATTAAGGTCATATCCGTTGCTATTGAATAAATTTAAGAAGGCATTTATATTATGGCCCTTTTCAGAGATTTTACCAATATTGACAGAGAAATCATTAGTATTAAAAGATGAAATCTTATAATTTGAGTTTAAAGAAAACGGTTGATCTGTTTTAGCAGTTATAAGATTAACTACCCCTCCTATTGCATCAGTTCCATAAAGACTCGAAGAACTACCTTTTATTATCTCAATTTTTTCAATATTTCCAACAGCAATTCTGTCAAGATCAAGTGTTCCTGACTGTCTTCCTATTATAGGATATCCATCAACTAAGAGAAGGGTATATTCTGAATCTAAACCTTGAATCTGAATTCCATTTCCACCACCAAAATCTGGAACAATAAATATTCCAATCTGATCATCTAAAATGTCACTAAGCCTACTTGAATTACTCAATGAAATTTCTTCTTCTGAAATTAGTTTTGCTGGAAGAGGCAAGGTAGATAACTGTCTTACAGTCTTTGTTGCAGATACAATAACCTCTTTGAGTCTTGTGTCATCAATAGAGTCATTATAGCCCTGAGAAAAAGAAGCTGTGCTTAAAATAAATGCACTGAATAATAATATAAATTTAAGGCGATGAATAATGCTTATTTAAAACGATTCTAAATTGCAAATATATACTCTAAAGTTGTTACAAGAAACTAATTAACATTTTTTTTACATTAGATGTTCTCACATAAATATTTTTATAGAATAGGGTAATTTGATTAAATAGTATTAAATTAATGGAATGGATGTAAGTTCAATTTTAATAGTTCTTCCTTTACTAATAATATTTTCATATTTATTTGACATTTTTGCAAGAAGAACAAAGTTTCCATCCGTAATACTTCTAGTATTAACAGGTATTATTGCAAGATTTATATCTTCTTATTATGGATATGATAATTTCCAGTTCCTAGATAGCCTTGTTCCTGTTCTTGGGACCATAGGATTAATACTTATAGTTCTGGAAGCTGCGTTAGAATTAGAGATCAAAAAAGAGAAAACTGAAATTATTGTAAAAGGTTTTTTAGCTGCTTTTGTGATACTTGTTATTAATATAATTTTAGTAAGTCTATTCTTTGAAAATGTAATTGGCCTTTCATATCCTAACTCAGTTATATATGCAATTCCATTATCAATTATAAGTAGTGCTGTAGCTATTCCCTCAGCGACAGGACTTATTACAAAAAATAAAGAATTTGTAGTCTATGAATCAACATTCTCAGACATTTTAGGTATTATGATTTTCTACTATTGTATAAGACAGGCAGAAAAGACAGAACCTCTAATTGGTGTTGAGCCTATTGTTACTTTATTAGGGCAGATAATCTTAATAATAATTATTTCAATAGCAATAACATATCTACTTTTTCTCCTAATTCAAAGGATTGAACATCATGTTAAGTTTTTTCTAATTCTTGCCTTATTAATTTTAGCTTACGAAATTGGTAAAGATTTTTTAAAACTTCCGTCATTAGTCCTAATATTTATTTTTGGAATTTTTCTTTCAAATTTTACAAACCTTATTCCAAAGAGTTTGAAAAAATATATCAAAACAAATGATGTTAAAAAATCTGACTTATATGAGTTTCATTTACTGACTGCTGAATCAACATTTTTAGTTAGAACCTTCTTCTTTTTATTCTTTGGTTTCTCAATACCTCTAAATAGCTTTGTTGAGTTTGAACCATATATAATTGGTGCAACTGTTTTGCTAATTATGTATGGAGTTAGATATTTTTATTTAGCTCTTGTATTAAATGATGAAGAGTCTAAACCTCTTCTTTACTTTTCACCCAGAGGATTAATAACTATACTTCTATTCCTAAGCATATCTGATTATGATATTCAAAAGAGTAATATTGTCGATGAAAAAGTACTACTAGTAATTATTATTGCTTCAATGCTAATAATGATTCAAGGGTCTATAAAGAGAACAAAGAAAGAAGATGAAGAATCTAATGAACCCCAACAATCTCTATCTGAAATAGTCGACTCACAAATCGATAAAAAATGAAAAAAATAAAAATTCTTGCATTAACTATAGCAGTTTTATTTGCAGTTGTTTACACTCTTAATTTAGAATATTTTGTAAAAGGGGTTAGAATTGTATACCTAAATGGAGAGTCTACAGTCTTTATAGATGATTTAAAATATTTTGATTATAAGACCATTAAATCACCCGAAGAAAAATCACCATGGAAAGAGAGTGAGAGTAAGACAACTAATTTTTCTTCAGAGTTTGAGAATTATAATATAAAAATGGGAACTGCTGCATATGTTGTTATTCATAATGACACAATTATAGGCGAGAAATATTATGAAGATTATTCAGTCAACTCATCAACTAACTCATTCTCAATGGCAAAGACATTTGTTTCATTAATGATGGCTAAAGCATATGAACAAGGTTATATTAAAAGTCTTGAAGATAAAGTGGTTGAATATATTCCAGATCTAAAAGGAGAATTTGCTAAAGATGTAAAAATAATTGATTTAGCAGCTATGACATCTGGTTTAGAATGGAATGAGGGTACATCAAATCCTTTTAGTCCTGTTGCTAAGCAATACTTTTATGAAGATGTAGTCAAATTAATGTTAGATCAGCCATTTATCGACTTACCTGGCACAAAATATCACTATTCTAGTGGTAATACTCAAATATTATCCATGGTTATTGAAAAAGCAACTGGCACAAAAACAAATAATTATTTTGAGAAAGAATTCTGGTCAAAAATTAATCCTGACAATGATGCATATTGGCAAATAGATAGTAAGGAATCAGGAAACGTAAAATCCTTCTGCTGCTTTCATTCAAATGCAAGAGATTTTTCTAGGCTTGGTAAACTATATCTTGACAATGGGAGCTGGAATGGAAATCAGATTGTTGACTCCACATTTATTAAAAAGTCTTTAAAACCATATTTAGATAACTTTAATGCCTATGGAATTGGAGTTTGGTTGTCTAATTATAAAGATTTAAAAATATCTCTAATGAGTGGTCACCAAGGACAGTATGTAATTATGATACCTGAAAAAAAATTAATAATTACTAGGCTTGGTAAAAGAGATGTTGATCTTGGGGGGCCAGGAGTTTCCCCCGATGTACTTGTTTATATTGACGAAGCTTTAAAACTTATTGACTAAAGAGATAGTTCCAGCTTTATTGGACAATGATCAGAATGGTGAACATCACTTAAAATAGATGCATTAACTATACTTTCCTCAATTGATTTTGATACCATGTTATAATCAATTCTCCATCCCTTATTATTAGCTCTTGAATTTGCTCTGTAACTCCACCAACTATATTGATGCGGTGACGAGTTTACAAAACGAAATGAATCAATAAATCTGTCTCCAATAAAGTTATCAAGCCATTCTCTTTCTTCTGGCAAAAAACCTGAGACATTCTTATTTCTTATAGGATCATGAATATCTATAGCTTTATGACAAATATTATAATCACCACAAATAACTAAATTTTTTATTTCATTATTTAATTGATAAATATAGTCTTTAAAGTCATCCATAAATTTAAACTTAAAATCAAGTCTATCTAGATTTGTTCCTGATGGAAGATATAAACTTATTATAGATACCTTATCAAAATCAAGTCTAATAATTCTGCCCTCAAAGTCCATATAGTCTATTCCTGAGCCATACTCAACATGATTAGGTTTTTGTTTTGAAAATATTGCAACGCCGCTGT
This sequence comes from Flavobacteriaceae bacterium, assembly GCA_016780245.1. Taxonomy (GTDB): domain Bacteria; phylum Bacteroidota; class Bacteroidia; order Flavobacteriales; family Flavobacteriaceae; genus Marisimplicoccus. The sequence goes on from JADHME010000032.1 coordinate 6,075, forward strand.
AACCCTTTTTTTGAGCTGAAAACCAGAATGTGTTATATCCTAAGTTTTCAATTTCAGAAATCTCAACTTGTTCTTTAATTGCTTTTATTTCTTGAAGACATATGACATCAGGGGATTCTCTTTTAAGCCAGTCAACAAATCCTTTATTTATTGCAGCTCTTATGCCATTTACATTGTAACTAATAATATTCAACTAAAGCTTTTTTAATAAACTTTTAAGTGTTAATTCACTGTCAACAATAGATTTTAAATCTTCTATGTTTATTCTTTTTTGATTCATAGAGTCCCTATCTCTTATAGTAAATGAATCATCTTCAATTGTTTGGTGATCAATTGTAATACAATATGGAGTCCCAATTGCATCTTGTCTTCTATATCTTCTTCCTATTGCATCTTTCTCATCATAAACAAGATTAATTTCATGACTAAACTCATTCATAACTTTTCTAGCATATTCTGGAAGTCCATCTTTTTTGAGTAGTGGAAGAACTGCTAATTTGTTTGGTGCAATTTGCTTAGGTATACTCATAACATTTCTTGTAGATCCATCTTCAAGGGTTTCTAATTTAAATGAGTTAGATATAATTGCAAGAAACATTCTATCTAAACCAATCGATGTCTCAAGAACATATGGTGTATAGTTTTTATCTAATTCGGGATCAAAATATTGGATTTTCTTACCGGAAAGCTCCTCGTGGCTTTTAAGATCAAAATCAGTTCTTGAATGAATACCCTCAAGTTCTTTAAAGCCAAAGGGGAAATTAAACTCAATATCACATGCAGCGTCAGCATAATGTGCAAGTTTATCATGATCATGGAATCTAAAAAAACTAGAGTCAATACCTAAATTTAAATGCCAGTTAAGTCTTTTATCTTTCCAATGATTGAACCAATTTTCCTGGGTTCCAGGTTTAATGAAAAATTGCATTTCCATCTGCTCAAATTCCCTCATTCTGAAGATAAATTGCCTGGCAACAATTTCATTTCTAAATGCCTTACCAGTTTGAGCAATACCAAAAGGAATTTTCATTCTTGAGGTCTTTTGAACATTTAAATAGTTTAAGAAAATTCCTTGAGCAGTTTCAGGTCTTAAATATAAATCCAAACTTGACTCATCAGAAGCCCCCAACTTAGTACTAAACATAAGGTTAAACTGTCTGACTTCTGTCCAATTACATGTTCCTGAAATAGGACATTTAATTTCCATATCATCAATTATTTTTTTTACCTCTACCAAGTCATCTTTTTCAAAAGCAGAGACCATTCTTGATTTCAATTCATTAATCTGATTTGTTATTTCTAGAACTTTTGGGCTAGTATTGAGAAATTGATCTTTGTCAAATTTTTCTTTAAATCTTTTTTCAGCTTTTTGAACTTCTTTTTGAATTTTAGAATTTAGCTTTTCAATAAATTCTTCTATTAAAACATCAGCCCTATATCTTTTCTTAGAGTCCTTGTTATCAATAAGAGGATCATTAAAAGCATCTACATGGCCGGATGCAACCCAAGTCTTTGGATGCATAAATATTGCAGAGTCTATACCTACAATATTTTCATTTAGCTGAACCATTGATCTCCACCAATACTCTCTTATATTATTTTTTAGAAGTGAACCATTATGAGCATAATCATATATTGCATTTAATCCCTCATAAATCTCACTTGAAGGAAATATAAAGCCGTATTCTTTAGAATGTGAAATAATCTTTTTTAGAGAATCTTTATCCATGAGTATATTGCAAAAATAGTTCTTTTTACTATTTTAAATACTTTAATTTGTATTGGAATTTATTCAATGAAGAATTTAGTCTATATATTATTTTCACTAATTATACTTTTTGGTTGTGCTAAAAGAGGAACCCCAACAGGTGGACCCAAAGACAGCATCCCTCCTGTTTTAATTAATGCTAGTCCAAAATTAAATTCAACAAATTTTGATTCAGAAGAAATTAGGCTAACATTTGATGAATGGGTAAAGTTAGATAAAGTTCAGGATCAACTAATTATTTCTCCACCATTAGAGAAGACATCTTATGAAATAAAACCTCTGAGTGGAGTTACAAAAAAAGTTTTTTTAAATTTTTTAGACAGTCTAGCCCCTGAAACAACTTATACTATTAACTTCGGAAATAGCATCCAGGATAATAATGAAAATAATCCTTTGACTTTTTTCAGCTATACTTTTTCCACAGGTGAGACAATCGACTCTCTTTATATTAGGGGTAATACTAAAGATGCATTTAGTCAAGAGTCAGATGAATTTATATCTCTTCAGTTATATCGCGTGGATTCATTATATAAAGACTCCATAATTTTTCAAAATAAACCTACATATATTTCCAATACACTTGATTCAACAAATTATAAATTTCAAAATTTAAAAGAAGGAAAATATTTATTAATTGCATTAAAAGATCTAGATAATAATTATTTTTTTGATCCTTTTTATGATAAAATCGGATTTTTAGACTCACTGATAACTTTACCCAGAGATTCAATTATTAATCTAAAACTTTTTAAAGAAGAAACTGAGATAACATGGGATAAGCCTCATTTTATTAATAGCGAAAAAATTGGATTTGGTTACTACGGAAAATTAGATTTAGATAAAATAAAAATTGAGTCTAATATTCCTGATTCAGTCAATTATGTATTTATAAAAGAAAAAGAAACTGATACTCTAAATCTTTGGCTCTCTAGAAATATCTTCGATTCATTGAATTTCAGTTTAATTGAGACTGACACAATCAAACTTACGACAGTAAAATTTGATAGGAAGAGAGATAGTTTGATTGACTCTTTGAACCTAAGTCCAAAGACAGTTAACGTAATCCATCTTAAAGAATCATTTAAGATTTCATCAAACATTCCGTTAAATAAGATTGAAGATTCACTTATTACTATCAGGGATATTGACTCACTTATTATACCATTTACAACTAGCATTAACGATAGGTTAGATGAAATAGATATTGATTTTGAAGTTTCACCATCGGATGATTATAGCATATTTATAAAACCAAGAGCGATTAAAGACATTCGAGGAACAGAAAATGACACTCTACAGTACAATGTTGTTAGTCAAACTTTAGAAGATTATGGAAATGTCTTTCTTGATGTTATAACAAATAATGATTCTAAATATATTCTTCACTTAATAGACTCGAGTTCAAATATTATCAGAGAATTTAATAATGTTAATTCAAATTCAACAATTATTTTTGATTATATAAGACCTGGAAAATACACTTTTAGATTAATTGAAGATCTAAATTCAAATGATATTTGGGATACAGGAAATTATTTAAAACAAGTTCAACCTGAACCAGTATACTATTTTCCAACTGAGATTGATGTTAGGGCAAATTGGGATCTTAATGAAACATTTAATTTAAATCTTTTAAATTCTTTAAAGGATTCTATAAACTAAATTTTATGAAAAGAAATTTTTTACTACTTATTCTATTTTTTATATCAAACTCATACAGTCAGACAACCTATTTTCCATCAGATAAATGGGAAACTAAATCTCCATCTGAATTTGGTTACAACGAAAAAAAAATAAACCAGGCAATAGATTTTGTCATTAAAAATCAAAACCCTGGCAATAAGGATTTAAGAGTTGAAATTTTAAAAGGATTTTCCTCTGAACCATATCATAGTATATTGGGTCCTACTAAAAAAAGAGGTGAGACTAATGGACTAATTATAAAAGATGGGTACATAATTGCATCTTGGGGTGATACTAAAAGAGTAGATATGACATTTAGTGTTACAAAAAGTTATTTATCTGCTGTAACGGGTATTGCTTATGATTATAAATTAATTAATTCTGAACAAGATTATGTTTCAAAGTATTTATGGGATAAAACTTTTGATGGGAACAAGAATAGTAGAATTACATGGGAACATCTTCTTAATCAATCTTCTGACTGGAAAGGAAGCTTATGGGGTATAAACGATTGGGAAGATAGACCAGACACTTCAAAAGAGATTGATGATTGGAGATCAGAACCTCAAAAAGAGCCAGGCACATTTTATAAATACAATGATGTTAGAGTAAACGTTTTAGCTTATTCTCTTCTTCATGTTTTTAGAGAAGCACTTCCAAAAGTTTTAAAAAAATATATAATGGATCCAATTGGAGCTTCCAATTCATGGAGGTGGTATGGATATGAAAACTCGTGGATAAATTTGGATGGTGTAATGACACAATCAGTTTCTGGAGGAGGGCATAATGGAGGTGGAATATTTATAAACTCTGAAGATCATGCAAGATTTGGCTTATTATATTTAAATGATGGAGTTTGGAACAACAAAAGAATTATATCAAAAGAGTGGATTGATAAATCCTTGAATCCATCCAATACAAATTCTGAATATGGATTTATGTGGTGGTTAAACACAGAATGGAATAATCTTCCTGATAATCTATACTATGGTAGTGGTTTTGGTGGAAATTATATTGTAGTTATACCAGATGAAAATATGGTTGTTGTGGGAAGATGGTTAGGAAGAAATACCATTGGTAATTTTATAGAAATGATTTTAAAATCTAAATAGACTAAAGTTTAGCTTTTAGAAATTCTTTATTCATTCTAGCAATATTTTTAATGGATATTCCCTTTGGACATTCAACCTCACATGCTCCGGTATTAGTACAATTACCAAATCCTTCTTCATCCATTTGCTTTACCATATTAAGAACTCTGTCTTTAGCTTCGACTTGTCCTTGAGGTAAATATGAGAACTGGGATACTTTTGCTGAAACAAATAGCATTGCAGAGGCATTTTTACAGGTTGCAACACAAGCTCCACAACCTATACATGTCGCTGCATCAAAGGCATTATCTGCATCTTCTTTTCTAATTGGAATTGTATTCGCATCTTGTGTATTACCTGAAGTATTTATACTAATATACCCGCCTGCGTGTTGAATCCTATCAAAAGAGGCTCTGTCAACAACTAAATCTTTTATAACTGGGAATGAACTAGCTCTAAATGGCTCAATAACAATTGAATCACCATCTTGAAACTTTCTCATATGCAACTGACATGTAGTAATTCCAGTATCAGGTCCATGTGCTCTTCCATTTATAAATAAAGAGCAACTTCCACAAATACCTTCTCTACAATCATGATCAAATGCAACCGGGTCAACTCCTTCTAAAATTAATTTTTCATTTAAAACATCCATCATTTCAAGGAAAGACATATCAGGAGTTATTTCATCAATTTCATAATTTTGAAAAGACCCATTTGAGCCTGAGTCAGTTTGTCTCCATATTTTTAGATATAACTTCATATTAATACTTTGCCGGCTTATTATTTGTTATAGTTTTCAAGATGAAATCTCTAAGATCCTGATTTGATTTCTGTAAGTCTTCACGCCTTAGATACATCATGTGTCCACTCTCATAGCCTTTAAAAGTAAACCTTTCTTTAAGTTTTCCTGAGGGATCAACCTGCTGAATAGTATATTTTGCAGCAGAAAAAGTTGTAGCACCATCATAGTATCCTGATTGAATTAAAACATTTAAAAATGGGTTTTCTGCAATTGCTTCTCTAAAGTTTCTTCTTACTCTTAAGTTGTCTGAATTCCATGGTCTCACTGAAAGATCACCTCTTGCCCAAGTATTATACTTTACATCAGTTTTAAATTTTAATTTCTCATTGATATAGGAATTTATTGCTGGTGTAAATGCATGATCCCATGAACTAAGTTCTTGAGGATACTCAGGGTACGTTCCAGAGTCTTTACTGTCAATACCTTTATATCTAGAATCAAGTCTTCCTATTGTAAATCCATCATCTCTGAGCAACTCTTTCCAAAAAAAGTTTGTGGAAATAATAAGATTATTGTCCATAACTTCATTAACATCTATTCCAGTCAAAGAAGAAATTTTTGTTGCTAGAAAAGTTTTTTCATCATTATCCAATGACCCTCCTTTGGCTAAAGCAGGAAGTAACTGGTTATATGCAAACTCCTCTGAAATTTTAATTACATCTTCCAATCTAGAAGATTGCATTTCAGTATTTAATTTTTTATGATACCATGCAGTAGCTGTTAAATATGGAAAGTCGACAACTGGCAAAATAATTCCTCCAGATTCATATCTAAGTTCATAATCAGCAGGGGAAACAAGCACAACCCCATTAAGATACATCCATTGATCTTGCTGAAGCTCATGAGCTAATGCCATAACTCTAATGCCACCATAGC
>JADHME010000033.1 GCA_016780245.1 Flavobacteriaceae bacterium
ACCTCACAATTACCTATTAAAAAAAATATTATATCTATTTATTCTAAAACAAAATGAATTATTTAAATAAAGATGAAAGACCTTGGGGTAGATTTTTTGTATTACAGGATGAGGTTAACTATAAAATAAAAAAAATAGAGGTAAATCCAGGTCAAAGACTTTCATACCAATTTCATAACAAGAGATCTGAAACATGGATAATAATTGAGGGTAGAGCATTTATAACTATTGATGATAATTCTAAAGAGTATAAAAAAGGTGATACAATAATTATACCTTTAAAGTCTAAACATAGAGTTGAAAATAAAAACAATTCTTTACTTGTATTTATTGAAATTCAAACTGGTACATATTTTGGAGAAGATGATATAATAAGATTAAAAGATGATTATGGAAGAAAATAAAAAGCAAAAGGCAATTATAGTATCTGGATATTTCAATCCAATTCATAAAGGACACCTTGAATATTTTCATATGGCAAGAAAATTTGCTGATAAGTTAATTGTCATTGTTAACAATGATAAACAAAGAAAGTTAAAAGGATCAAAAGAGTTCATGAAAGAAGATGAAAGAGTTATCATTTTAAAAGAATTAAAAATTGTTAATTATGTATACCTTTCAATTGATAATACTAAGGATGTTTCATTATCAATAAGAAAAGTATATAAGGAACTATCATATAAGTATCAATTATTATTTGGAAATGGAGGTGATCAATATAATGATACTATTCCTGAGGGCAATACTTGCAAAGAACTTAATATAAAACTTATTGATGGTTTAGGAAGTAAAATTCAATCATCATCATGGTTATTAAATAATATAAATGATTAAAAATATTTGTTGTATTGGCGCAGGTTATGTAGGGGGGCCTACTATGGCTGTAATTGCTGAAAAGTGTCCAAGTATTAATGTGACATTAGTAGACAGCAATCATGATAAAATCTCAGCATGGAATGGAGACTTAAATAATTTACCAGTTTATGAACCTGGGCTAAAAAAAATAATTAAGAAAGTCAGAGGTAAAAATTTATTTTTCTCAAATGAAATAGACAAGAATATTAATAAATCAGAAATGATTTTCATAGCTGTGAATACACCTACAAAAACTTCAGGTGAAGGTTCTGGTATGGCTGCAGATTTAAAATATGTAATTGCGTGCGCTAAACAAATTGCTAAAGCATCTAAATCTGATAAAATAGTTGTTGAGAAGTCAACTCTTCCAGTAAGAACTGCCGAAAAAATCAAAGACATACTATGTAAAGAAGGCAAAAAGGGAATTAATTTTGAAATTCTTTCTAATCCAGAGTTTTTAGCTGAAGGAACTGCCATTAAAGATCTTTACAATTCTGATAGAGTTCTCATCGGTTCAGATAATTCTCCATCTGGTCTTAATGCATTAAGAAAACTAATTGAAGTTTATAGTAACTGGATTCCAATCTCTAAAATTTTAACTACAAATGTTTGGTCAGCTGAACTTGCAAAGTTAGCCTCTAATGCAATGTTAGCGCAGAGAATATCATCAATAAACAGCTTATCTGCCCTATGTGATATGACTGGTGCAAATACTCTTGAATTATCAAGAGCTATTGGAATGGATAAAAGAATTGGTCCTCATTTTTTGATACCATCTCCGGGCTTTGGAGGTAGTTGTTTCCAAAAAGATATTTTAAATTTAGTTTATCTGTGTAAGTTTTATGGATTAGATGAAATTGCAGAATATTGGCATCAAGTAGTAAAAATTAATGATTACCAGAAGGAAAGATTTGCTAAAAAAATAATAAATCATTTTGGAGGAGACCTAAAAGGAAAAGTTATTAAAGTTCTTGGATGGGCTTTTAAAGCAAACACAAACGACAGTAGAGAGAGTCCATCAATTTATATTACTGAAAAACTTTTTAATGCTGGAGCTTATATACAAATTTACGATCCAATGGTACCTATAGAAAATATAAAAGCTGATATTAATCAATATTGGAATTTTGATATAAATACTAATGATAAAAGAATTAGTTTTTCTTCAAACAATAAAATAAATGAAGATATTGATGCTGTAGCTATTATTACAGAGTGGGATGAATTTAAATATGTAGATTATAAATCCACTAAGGTATTTGATGGTAGAAATATTTTAAAAAAACCATTTTACTCAATTTAAAAGTCACTAAAAAAAAATAATAAGAAAAAAATAATTATATAAAATGAAAGGAATTGTATTAGCAGGAGGCACTGGAAGTAGGCTTTATCCAATAACTATTTCAGTAAACAAACATCTTTTACCTATTTATGATAAACCCATGATTTTCTATCCAATTTCAGTCCTTTTACTAGCTGGAATAAAAGAGATTTTAATAATTACAACAAAACAAGACAGGAAACTATTTTACGATCTTCTTGGAAACGGTGATTATTTAGGGTGTAGATTTGAATATGGGATCCAAGAAGAGCCAAATGGGATTGGAGAAGCTTTTATAATTGGTGAAAAATTTATTGGTGATGAAGATGTAATGCTTATTCTAGGGGACAACATAATATACGGATCAGGACTAACCTCAATTTTAAGTTTAAATTCAGGAAACTGTGCAAAAATATTTCCAATTACAGTTAATAATCCTGAGAGATTTGGTGTTGTAGAATATGATAATAATGGAGAGATTGCTTCAATTGAAGAAAAGCCAAAAAGGCCTAAATCAAATTTTGCAATTCCAGGCATATATTGTTATCCAAACGATGTAATCGAAATATCAAAAAAAATAAAGCCTTCAGATAGAGGCGAAATTGAAATTACAAGTATAAATAATTATTACCTAAAAGAGAAGAGGATTATAGCAACAAATCTACCTAGAGGGATTACTTGGCTAGATACTGGAACACCTGAGAGTCTTGCAGATGCTATTGAATTTGTTAAAGTGATAGAAAAGAGAACATCAAAAAAAATAGCTTGTTTAGAGGAAGTAGCATATATAAGAGGGTATATTTCTAAGAAAAAAGCAAATCAGGCTTGTTACAGATATGGAAATAGCTCTTATGCAGATTACATAAGTAAAATACAATGATGCTAAATTTTTTTAAAATTAACTCTGAAAAGAAAAAATTAGTTTTTGAAGATGGGCTTTGGTTACTATTCCAACATTTATTTAAATTTACAATTAGTTTTTTTGTTACGCTCTATCTTGCTAGATATTTAGGCCCTGAAGATTATGGCCTTTTTTCTTTATCAATTTCTTATATTCTATTATTTGCAATTTTGTCTGATTTAGGTTTACCAGACATTTTTATTAGAGATTTAGTCAATTTAGAAAAAAGAGATACTATAATAAGCACGGTTTTTTTCTTAAGAATTTTAGGAGGACTTTTATCTCTCTTAATTTTAGTTTTTTTTATACAGCTATTTCCACAATCCTCAATGATTACTATATCTCTTATAGTTCTATCTCCAATATTGTTTTTAAAAAGTTTCAACTCATTTGCTAATTTTTTTCAAAGTATTAATAAAAATAAATATTTATCCATTGCAACTATTATATCAATTATTTTAGGAGGTATTTTGACTTTAATCTTTATATGGCTTCAAAAAAAATATTTTTATTTTATTCTTGTTTATTTACTGGAATTTGTATGCTTATCATTTTTTCTTTTGATTTTTTATCTATCTCTAAATAATAAGTTCAATTTTAAATTTGATAAAATAATTGCTAAAAGAATGTTATTTGAATCATGGCCTTTAATTATAGCAGGGGCTTCCGCAGTAATAAGCACTAGGATTGATCAAATTTTTATTGGTAATATGCTATCACAAAATACTCTTGGAAATTATGCAGTAGCAGCAAAAATATCTGAGGTTTGGCTTGTCTTGCCAATGATATATGGAACAGTCTTATACCCTGTTTTGATTGAAAAAAGAAGAATTAATTTTTCGAATTATAGAAAAATAATTTTAATTACAATCAGTCTATTTCTATTTTTTGGATTAATTGGAGCAGCTGTTATTTCTTTCTTATCAGAAGAAATTATTAGTTTCTTTTTTGGTGATAAGTATAGTTTAGCTTCTACATATTTAACTTACTATATTTGGTCAACCTTACCTTATTTTTCACTATTCATTTTATCCAAAATATTTTATATTGAAAAAATTGTCAAATTTGGTTTAATTGTATCTGTGAGCTCAATTTTGTTAAATATTCTTTTAAATTTTATTTTAATAAAGTTGTATGATGCAATAGGTGCAATAATAGCTACTCTAATTGCAAATTGTTTGGTTTACCTTATAACTTTCTTAATACTTAAATTAAAAACTAATTTTTTTGAATTTAAAAAAATAACTAATGAATAAAGAGTCAATTATATCATCTGTAAAAACTGTTTTCTTCCCTCTAATAATTATTTGGAAGTATTTCTCATTAAAAAAAGAAGTCTTGTTTAAATTAGAAGGAAACTATATAATTAAATTACCCGCAGTCAACCTCTCTTACTTTTTTAGTAAAAAAAAAATATCTTTTATTGAAAATAATTATTCTATTTCTGAAAGAGTAGATAACGAAGCTCTTTTGAGAAAAGTTGTTTATAAGTTGATTGATTCTGGCTTAATTCCAAAAAGTAAGCATATCGTTGATATAGGAAGTTGGATTGGTGATAATTCAATTGTTTGGGCTGGTTTAATTAAAGAGGGAGGAGGTAGTATTTATGCTATTGATCCAAGCCCTTCAAATATTAAATATGGAAAGTCACTTTGTGAAATTAATAATCTTTCAAATATACATTGGATTAATGAAGTCTGTTCAAATATAAGTGGAGCTGAAATATTTTACAGGGGTAATATTAATCACTGTGATTTTAATAGATCAGGTATTGGAAAAAAATACTTTAAGACTACAAAAACAATAGATTCAATTGTACCTGAATCTGAATGGGATAAATTTAGCCTAGTTCATCTTGATGTTGAGCACTTAGAAGAAGAAGTCTTATTGGGAGCTATGCAAATAGTATCCCACTCCAAACCAATTATTATTTTTGAACAACAAATATCTGACGTTGACCCTAATAGCATATATAGTCATATAAAGAAATTCAATTATGACTTATACATGATTAATGAAGTTCCCCCAGGAGGTAGACTAGATACTAGAAACTTTATTGCAATTCAAAATGATATAGATATATCGGAAATAAATCAAATCTCTTTAAATAGGTTTGACGGTTGTTGGCCTGCAGTTTTTGGCCCATCTTTAATAAAATTTAATTAAATGTATATATTTTGATTTTAATCGATGCCACATTTGTAAATAGTAAAGGAGGAATAACTGTATTTAGAAAAATCATTGATTCAATAGATATAGTTCATCGATCAAGATTCATCTTATTTGTAGACAAGAGACTAATAGGAAAATATTCTTTTTTTCATGACTTTGAATACTACCCGTCAAGTGGTTTTTTCAATAGAATCTTTCTTTTTCAACAAATTAAAAATAGAGTATCCACAATATTATCTTTAGGAAACGTTCCATTAATTTTCACAAATAAATCCTATCAGATCACATATATAATGCAATTACTATTATTCGAAAGAGATAACATCAATTTTAAAAATAAACTAATTTGGTCTATAAAGTCATTTATTGTCAAGTTACTATTTAAGTTATCAAGTTCTGATGCAGCAGTTCAAACCTCTACAATTGAGAATTTAATCTCAAAAAAATTTAATTTAAGTAGTAGAAAAATTTTTTTATTTCCAGTTTTTAAAGAATTGAAGAAAACTAATAAACCTATTAACTATGATAAATTTTTCTATCCATCTAGCGGTGAATCATACAAAAAGGTAGAATTCTTAATTGATGTATTTTTAGAATATGTAAAAGTCAAAACAGAGTCAATACTCTATCTAACTATTTCAAAAAAGTATAAAACATTATATGATAAATTAAAAAAATTAGAATCAAAAAGTATAATAAATCTTGAAGAAATTAAACATAGTAAAGTTTTAGAAATGATCAATGATAATATTATAATAGTTCATCCATCATCTGTTGAAAGCTTTGGGTTAGTATTATTAGAATCTGCATACTCTGGTAATGTGATTATAGCTCCTGATAAAAATTATGTTCAGGATGTTTGTGAACCAAGTATAATATTTAAAGAGAATGATAGAGAAGATTTATTAAAACAACTAAATCTAATTCAGGGAGAAAACGTATTACCATCAATACCTAAAATCAAAAATAGATCATCAGAATTAGTCGAACATTTAATTTCTAAATTAGATTAATTAATTGTAATTTAGGATAAATGAAAAAATTAGACTTTGGAACACTACTTATTACTGGTGGCACTGGATCTTTTGGTGAATCCTTTTTAAATATGGCATTAAATGATTTCAAATTTGATGAGATTAGGATTTTTAGTAGAGATGAAAAAAAACAAGATGATCTTAGAAATAAACTCAAAAACTCTAATATATCTTTTTATATAGGTGACGTTAAAGATAAAAGTTCACTAAGGGATGCTACTAATGGTGTTGATTATGTCTTTCATGCAGCAGCTTTAAAGCAGGTACCTTCATGTGAATTTTTCCCTATTCAGGCTGTTAAGACAAACATTATTGGTACTGAAAATGTTTTAGATCTTGCTGCCGAGAAAAATGTCAAAAAAGTTGTAGTTCTTAGTACAGATAAAGCAGCTTATCCTGTAAATGTTATGGGAATGACAAAAGCATTGATGGAAAAAGTAATGATTGCAAAATCTAGAAATTCAAGTAAATCAACGATATTTTGTGGAACTAGATATGGAAATGTTATGGGATCAAGAGGGTCTGTAATACCTCTCTTCGTTAGTCAAATAAAACAAAAAAAAGATATTACAATTACACATCCCGAAATGACAAGATTTATAATGACATTAACTAATGCTGTTGATCTTGTTAAGCATGCTTTTGTAAATGGAAATCAAGGTGAAATTTTTGTTCAAAAATCTCCTGCTGTAAGGCTCGATACTCTCGCTAATGCTATTATTACTCTATATGATTCAAAATCAAAAATACAGATAATTGGAGTTAGACATGGCGAAAAAATGTATGAGACTTTAATTACCAATGAAGAAATGGTCTTTACAAAGGATAAAGGTGATTATTATAAAGTTTCTCCAGATTCGAGAGATTTAAACTATAATAAGTATTTTTCTGAAGGAAGTAAATTATATGATCATAAATCGGAAATTAATTCAAAAAATTCAGGACTATTAAATTTAGAAGAAACAATTAATATTCTTAGTAAACTTCCTATGATAAAAGATGACCTTAATCTTTAATTTGAAATAATTTTGGAAATCCTTATAACCGGAAATAGAGGCTTTGTTGGTAGCCATTTAATAAATACACTAAAATATAAGTATTCAAATGAGTTTAATATAATAGACTTTGAAAAAAATGATTTTTTAGATCAAAAATCTCTTGACAAAAAAATAAAAAAGTCTAAGGTTATAATTCATTTTGCGGCTATGAACCGTCATAGGGATGAAAATTTCCTTCTAAAAACAAATGTTGATTTATCAAAAAAAATTATTGAATCAATAGAAAGGGTGGGGTTTAGAGGAAAATTAATTTTTGCTTCATCAACCCAAGAAAATCTAAATAATAACTACGGTATCTCAAAAAAAAAATCACGAAAATTATTTATAAAATCTTCAGAAAAAAACAATTTTATTTTTACGGCCTTAATCATACCAAATGTATTCGGACCTTTCGGAAAACCTAATTATAACTCATTTATACCAACATTTTGTCATAGAATAATACAAGGTGAGGATGTTCAAATTATTGAAAATAAACCTGTAAAATTGATCTATGTAGACAGTTTAATAAATATTATAGTAAAAGAAATAAAAACCAATAGCCCCAACCACTATTATGAAATTAAGGGAGATGTTGATATCTCAGTTGAAAATGTGAAAGCTAAACTGGATCATTTTAAATCTCATTATCTTTTCAATAGCTCTATACCATCTTTTGACACTGATTTTGACTTGAACTTATTTAACACATTTAGAAGCTATATTGATTATGATCTTTTTTTTCCTGTGAAATATTCTAGAAACTCTGATGATAGGGGAGAATTTGTAGAGATTATTCGATCTAATTCAAGAGGTCAGTACTCATATTCTACAACTAAACCAAATATTACTAGAGGTAATCACTTCCATACTAAAAAAATAGAAAGATTTTCTGTTATTAAGGGTGAAGCTATTATTCAATTAAGAAAAATTGGTACTAACAATACTCATGAATTTAAATTAAATGGAAACTCTCCATCATTTGTAGATATTCCAATTTGGTATACTCATAACATAAAAAATATTGGGACTGATGATTTGATTACTTTATTTTGGATAAATGAGCCTTATGATGAAAATAACTCAGACACATATTTAGAAAAAGTTTAATTTTAGATATGAAAAGGAAACTAAAAGTCGTAACTGTTGTTGGTACAAGGCCAGAAATAATTCGTCTATCTGCTATTATTAAACGTCTAAACAATTCTAATTCAATTGATCACTGTCTAATTCATACAGGCCAAAATTATGATAAGGAATTAAATCAAATTTTCTTTGATGATCTTAATATTAATTCTCCTGATTATTATCTTAAAGCAGCATTAGGAAACCCTATTTTAACTATTTCTAATATTTTAAATTCTCTTCAACCACTTTTGGAAAAAATAAACCCAGATGCTTTTTTAGTATTAGGGGATACAAATAGCTGTCTATCAGCAATAGTTGCAAAAAAAATGAAAATACCTGTTTTCCATTATGAAGCAGGAAATAGATGTTTTGATCAGAGGGTTCCAGAAGAAACAAATCGAAAAATTGTTGATATAATATCAGACATTAATCTTACCTATTCAAAAATCTCCAAAGATTATTTAATCTCAGAAGGATTTCCTGCAGATCAAATAATAAAAATAGGCTCTCCAATGAGAGAAGTTTTAAATCAAAATATGGGTAAAATAAACTCTTCAAGCATCTTGAAAGATCTAAATTTAGAGAAGGATAAATATTTTGTGGTATCATTTCATAGAGAGGAAAACATTGATTCTACAAATTTCAATGAGTTTTTAACTACTTTAAATAATTTAGGTGATATATATAAATTGCCAATTATTTTTTCAACTCATCCAAGAACACTTAAAAAATTAGAAAGTCAAAAAATAAAATCTAGTAAACTAATTACCTTCCTACCGCCATTAAGTTTTTCTGATTATAATTGCTTGCAAATCAATTCACTTGTAACTCTTTCAGATAGTGGTACTATTTCTGAGGAATCATCAATACTAAAATTTAGAGCTTTAAATATTAGAGATTCTCATGAAAGACCAGAGGCAATGGAAGAATCATCAGTTATAATGACAGGAACTAATTCAGAAAGGATAATTCAATCAATAGAACTCATAAAGGATCAAAATATGGATGAAATATTAATGGATGTATCTGATTATAAACCTTATAATATTTCAATAAAAGTTGAAAGAATAATTCTTTCATATACAGACTATATAAATAAAAAGGTTTGGAGAAAAGAATCCTAGTTTATACTAACCATTACTATCCGGAAAACTTTAAAATTAATGATGTAGTTAGATGGATTGAGGATGAAAAACATCACATTAGAGTTGTTACTCAAATTCCAAATTATCCAAATGGAAACTTTTTTAATGGTTATAATCTTTTTCTAAAATCAAATCAAAAATTTGAAAAAAAGATTATAAACAGGCTACCAGTTATTCCAAGAATGTCAGGCACTAAGCTTTTTATAGTTCTTAACTATATTTCATATTTTATCTCATCTTTTTTTTTTACAATTTATCTTTTAATTTTTGTAAAAAAGTATGATTACATTTTGGTTCACCATACTAGCCCACCACTTATTTCAATTCATCCAATAATGTATGGTTTATTCTACAAAACAAAAAAAATTTATTGGGAGCTAGATATTTGGCCTGAGACACTTCAGGCTCTTGGTATTATTAAATCAAATTTTATTCTTGTCGTAGTTAAAATGATAATGAAAAAAATTTATTCTTTTTATGATGTATTACTGATTGGCTCAAAAAAATATGAACAGATTTTAAATTTAAGGTATAGAGGTAAAATTCAATATTTCCCTAATTGGACAGATGAAGTTATAGAGAACAATATATACAAATCTATAGTAAATATTTCTATTCCTAAGAATCATAGATTGATAATGTATGCCGGGAATATTGGCTACGCTCAAAATTTTGAGTTCATTCTAAAGCTTTGTAAAAGAACTATTAATGAAAAGATATTTTGGGTATTTATAGGAGATGGAAGGTTTAAAAAAAACATTAGAGACTCCTTGAGTTGTAATCCAAATTTAAAAATTAAATTATTAGATCATGTAAAAAATAATTTAATAAGATCATACATTGAGCAATCTGATTTTACACTTTTATCTCTTAAGTCTAATGGAATATTTAATAAAACCGTACCTGCTAAACTTCAAACATATATGTGTCTTTCGAAACCTGTTATAGGATTAATAAGTGGTGAAGCTGAAGAAATAATTAAAAAATCAAAATGTGGAATAATAATTGACTCTTCTAATATTGAAGAATCAGTAGAAAAAATAATTGAATTAGTTAATCTTGATAAGTCAAAAATTCAAACACTTGGAGAAAATGGAAAAAAATATTATAATGAACATTTTAACTCTAGATTAAGAAAAAAAGAAATAATAAAATTAATTAGATGAAAAAAATTTTAGTAACTGGAGGAGCAGGATTTATAGGAAGTAATTTAGTTTTTGAGCTAGTTAATCAAGGCTATGATGTAACATCAATTGATGATTACTCCGCGGGATTAAAAAAAAATGAAGTTGAAGGGGCAAAGTATATAAATATGGATATTGACATGGTTGATAACATATATAATGACTTCGACCTTTGCTTTCATCTAGCTGCAATGTCAAGGGTACAACCATCATTTAGAGACCCAACTAAATATTTCAGGGTTAATGTAAATGGAACAATGAAGATAATGGAATGGGCCAAAAAGAATAAAGTAAAAGTCGTTTATGCTGGATCGTCATCTAGACACCATGATCCGTCTGACTCACCTTATGCTATGTATAAGTTTTTGGGAGAAGAAGTATGTAAGCTTTATAAGAACTCTTACTCAGTTGATGTGGAGATTGCTAGGTTCTATAATGTCTATGGACCAAATGAAAGTCTAGATGAAATACATGGCAATGTAATTGGAATTTGGCAGACAAAAGTTAAAAAAGGGTTACCATTACCCGTTGTAGGAGATGGAAATCAAAGAAGAGACTTTACCCATGTTTTGGATATTGTTGATGGGTTAATAAAAATTGCTCTTTCAAATAAAGTACATGAAGATGCTTGGGAATTAGGAACAGGAATTAACTATAGTGTTAATGAATTATATGAAATGTTTAACAATAAATTTAAGTGTAATAGAATTAACATACCTGACCAAAAAGGAAACTATAAGCTTACATTAAGAGAGAATGATGACCTAATTAATCAATTAGGATGGTCACCAAAAGACAGACTGAAACAGCATATTGATAATTTATAAATTATGAAAAGAGTACTAATTACAGGAGGAGCAGGATTCATTGCACATCATCTAATTTATTTTTTAATTAAAAAAACAAATTGGGAGATATTATCACTTGATAGACTTGACTA
>JADHME010000005.1 GCA_016780245.1 Flavobacteriaceae bacterium
ATAGACCTATTATAAATATTGAGAATCATGATACAATTGGAATGTTATGTATTGATAAAAATAATAACTTATCTGGAGCATGTACAACAAGCGGATTAGCATATAAAATGAAGGGTAGAGTTGGGGATTCCCCTATTATTGGTTCAGGTCTTTTTATTGATAATAAAATTGGAGGAGCAGTTGCGACAGGATTAGGTGAAGAGGTTGTGAAAACTGTTGGATCTTTTCTAGTTGTTGAGTTAATGAGACAAGGTTTATCACCCCAAGAGGCATGTGAGAAAGCTGTCAAAAGAATAGTTTCAAATAACTCACAAGAAAATAAATTTCAAGTAGCTTATATAGCTATGAATAAAAAAGGTGAAATAGGCTCCTATAGCATTGAACCAGGTTTTACATACATGGATTATGTAAATGGAGAAAATAAAGAGATTTTTTCTGAGTCTGAATTATAATTTAAGAGAATATTGACTTCATCTTTTCCATCTCCTCTTCAGCAAGTATTGGATCAACTAAAATTCTTCCGCTATATTCATCGGTAATTATTTTTTGTCTTGAAGCAATTTCCATCTGAACTTGAGGTGGAATAGTAAAATATGAACCACCAGATGCATTTCTCTCTACAGGAACAATTGCTAGCCCATTATTGACATTTGACCTGATTCTTTTGTAAGCAGATATTAAGTTATCTTCAATCTTTTTCTCAAACTCTTTAGATTTTTCTAGAAGAGTTTTTTCTTCTTTCTCAGTTTCTTTAAGAATCTCTCCTAACTCAGAGTCTTTATTTTTTAAATGAGATTTACGATCTTTAATTTTCTCTTTTAGTTCATCTATAACTGAAGTCTTATTATCTATAGTTTCCTTGTATTGTGCAATCTTCTTCTCAGATAATTTTATTTCAAGTTCTTGAAACTCTTGCTCCTTGACTATCGCATTATACTCTCTATTATTTCTAACTTTTTTTAAGTCAGCCTCATATTTTTTATGATTGGCCTTTGAAGTTGTAATAGCATTTTCTTCAAATTTGATACCATCTTGACTTTCTTTAATCTCATTTTCGAAACTCTCAAGTCGTTTATTTAGTCCAGCTATTTCATTTTCCAGATCTTCTACTTCTAATGGTAGCTCACCTCTTATACTTCTTATTTGATCAATTCTTGAATCAATTAACTGAAGATCAAAAAGTGCTCTTAATTTTTCCTCTACTGATGTTTCAACTTTTTTTGCCATTTTAATAATAGTTTACCGGGTTAATATTTTGTTCGGATAAAAGGATCGTAAAATTAGGTAATTTTTTATTAAGAAATTCCTTAATAAACAATTTTATGTGTTTTTCACTTTCATAATGTCCAATGTCAATTAGAATAGCTTTGTTATCAGCTTCAAAGAAGTTATGATATTTGAAGTCTGAAGTAATAAAAGCATCAACATTTGATTCAATTGAATCTTTTATTGCAAAGCTTCCTGAGCCTACAACAACTGAGACCTTAGAAATCTTTTTATTTAATTTATTAGTATGTCTTAGATATTTTAAACCTAATTTGTTTTTAAGGAAGTCAAAAAAGGTAATTTCATTCATAGGTTTTTCAAGCTCTCCTATAGACCCCATGCCTATTCTAATTTCATTTAATTTTTCTTCTTTTGGTAAGAGAACAGAAGTTTTTTTTAAGCCAATTAAATCAGATAACAGATAACTAATACCTTTTGGGTGATTATCCAATGAAGTATGAATCGCATAAACTGAAATATTATTTCTAACTGCTTTTATAACAGATTTTTGAACATAGTTATCATTTGTGATTTGTTTCAAACCATTAAAAATTATTGGATGATAACTAACTATCAAATTACAGCCTTTATTAATCGCCTCCTCTACAACATCCTCAGTAGTATCAAGAGTAACCAATATTGAGGTTATATTTGATTCAGGATCACCTATAATAAGACCTACATTATCAAAATCTTCTGCAATAGAAGTTGGCATCCAACTGTCAATAATTTTTGCAATTTCAATAACTCTCATTGGTATTAGATTGATTGCAAATATAATACTATCTTTTAGGTGAAAAAAAATGAAGTTTCTGTTATACCCTTTATCAATTGTATATAACTTAATCACAACTTTAAGAAACTTTTTATTTGATATAGGCTTAATTAATTCAGTTCAGTACAAAATTCCAACTATTGGAGTTGGAAACTTATCAACGGGAGGGACAGGAAAATCAATGTTAGTTGATTATTTAATAGAACTTCTAAAAATAAAATATAGTTTAACTACTTTAAGTAGGGGATACAACAGGGATACAAGTGGTTTTATTCAAGCTACCTCAAAATCTTCGGCATATGAGATTGGAGATGAACCCTATCAATTTTATTCAAAACATCCTGAAATTAATGTTGTTGTTTGTGAGGACAGAAGAAAAGGAATGAAGTTGATTTTAAATAATTTGCCTAATACTCAAATCAGTATTTGGGATGATATATTTCAACATAGATATGTAAAGCCTGGATTAATGCTATTAACTACAACTTTTAAATATCCATATTACAAAGATGAAATTCTTCCTGTTGGCAATCTAAGAGAGAATAAAAATTCATCTAAACGAGCTGACCTTATAATAATTACTAAATGTCCAGATGATTTGTCTCATAAAGATAAATTAGATTTTATAGAAAAGTTAAATCCAGATGAAAACCAAAAAGTTTTTTTTAGTACTATTTCTTACAAGAAAAACCTTAAATCAGATGATTTAACTGTTCATATTGACGATCTTAAAGAAGAGGAATTCATATTAGTTACTGGAATTGCAGATTCCTCATATTTGGTTAAATACCTTGAAAACAAAAACCTCAAGTTCAAGCACTTAAAATATTCAGATCATTATAATTTTAAAAAATCATCAATTGATAAAATACTTTCTGTCTCAAAGAATAAAAAAATTATTACAACAGAGAAAGACTTTGGTAGATTAAAGCCAAAAATAAATAGAGATGAAATATATTATTTAGAAGTATCAATTGAGTTTCCAAAAAATTTGAATCAAACAAGTTTTGATGAAGTGGTTAATGAGTTTGCAGAAAACTATTAATGAATGTGTTTGTGTGCCTTGTATGAAGATCTAACTAGAGGACCACTTTCAAAATGCCTGAAGCCCATCTCTTTACCTATAATTTCGTACTCTTTAAACTCGTCTGGTGTAATAAAATCAACAACAGGAAGGTGTTTTTTTGAAGGCTGGAGATATTGACCTAAAGTAACTATATCAACTCCAACTCTTCTAAGATCATCAAGAGTTTCAAGTACTTCTTCTCTCTTTTCTCCTAAACCAAGCATAACACCTGATTTTGTCCTTGAAATACCACTTTCTTTTAAATATTTCAAAACCTCAAGACTCCTATCATATTTAGCTTGTATTCTTACCTCTTTTGTAAGTCTTCTAACAGTTTCTAAATTATGAGAAACTACTTCAGGAGCAACCTTAATAATTCTGTCAATATTTTCAGTTTCTCCTTTAAAATCAGGAATTAAAGTTTCAATAGTTGTATTAGGATTTAGATCTCTGATTGCGTTAACAGTTTCAGCCCAAATAATGGAACCACCGTCTTTTATATCATCTCTATCAACCGATGTAATTACTGCATGTTTAACACCCATTATATTAATTGACCTAGCAACTTTAAAAGGTTCAAGCTCGTCAACTGGCAAGGGGCTTCCTGTCTGTACATTACAAAAACCACATGATCTAGTACAAATATTTCCAAGTATCATAAAAGTTGCAGTGCCTTCAGTCCAGCATTCACCCATATTTGGGCAATTACCAGAAACACATATTGTATGAAGTTTATTTTCTTCTACTGTTGATCTTAGTTGAGTATACTTTTTACCAATTGGAAGTTTAACTTTAATCCAATCAGGTTTTTTAGTTCTAATTTTTTCCTTAGAGTCAGATTTTGGTAAGTTTAGTTTTACCCAGCCTTGATTTACTGTTTTTGTCTCAGACATATCTTACAAAGATACAAACTATATAAACCTGGTCAAAATGTATCCAAATGCAAAAAGACTTAAAAATAAAATTCCAGCTATACTTAAAACTCTCAATGATTTAGAAGGCTTATGCTGATCAGGCATATTTTTACTAGTAACAAGTTTATAATTTAATATAGCGTAAAATGGTGCAGTAATAAAGGACAATATAGTTGCAATTTCAACTAAGGCACCCATTTCAGATAGTAAGAAATAAAATATTAACATTGTCCCTATTGCTAATATAGATATCCAATGAAAATAGTAATTCTTGTCAGAATTTTTTGTTAATAATTGGGTAGCCCTTGACATGGTTCTTGGAGATGCATCAAGGGTAGTAATTGTAGTACTAAGCATAGTTGTAAATGCACATATTGATATAATTAAATATAAATTGTCTCCTAAGTTTGAAGTATAAAGTTCTATAAGCTGACCAGCAAATACACTCCCACTACTTGAAAAACTAATTCCTGAGTTATACATCACAAGTGTTCCAAGACTTACAAAACAGATGCCTAAAAAAACGGTTGCTATATATCCAACATTGAAATCAAACAGACTATCTTTTTTTGTTATTTTTTGAGTTTTAGTTTTTTCTATAGCCCAAATAGAATGCCATATAGAGATATCCAAAGGGGCTGGCATCCATCCCATAAAAGCTACTAAAAATACTAAACCTGCACCTGTAGGAAATACCTGTTCGAAAGTGTATGTTTCTATAGTATTTAATGAAGCTACACCAGTAGAGAAAATTGTACTAATTGCTAGAATTAAAATAATAATCTTAATCATCCTATCTAGTAGATTATATTTACCAACTAATAAGATTAAGTAGCACGATACAGTTATAATTAAACTCCATATAACCATATTATCAGTAAAACCAAAAAGGCTTGAGGCAAGTCCAGCTGTAACAATGGTAACTGCAGTCTGGATAGTAAACATTGTTAAAATATTTAAAATAAAATATGCTATTAAAAAAAACTTACCAATTTTATAATATCCATCTAATAAACTTTCTCCTGTTGCAATTGCATATCTAGGTCCATATTGGAAGAAAGGGTATTTAAATAAATTGACTAAAATAAGTGCCCATATTAATCCAAAACCAAAATCAGCTCCAGCTCTAGTGGATTGTACAAGGTGAGAAACGCCAATTGCAGCTCCTGCAAAAAGTAACCCTGGCCCAAGTTTTGAAATAGCTTTAATCATTTGGAATCATTTGCACATTCGGAACTTGTTGGAATCTTACCACATATTCCGCATGGCTCATTAGAATTTTGAAGAAATGGGCTTTGACTAGCACAAGTTCCTGAAAACTCTCCATTTTTCTTAACGATTAGCTTTATAGCTATTCCTGAAAATGCAATAGCAACTAATATAATTGAGATTAGAAATATCTCCATTGGACAAAGCTATAAAAAAATCGTAATTTTAGTTGTGCTTAACTTAATTAAGAATAACATTAAGTTCTCTAATAAGTGGTTAATAATTTTAATCATTAATTATTCCTGTACCAACAATCTTAAAGTTTCAGAATCAGAGATTTTATCAGCTTCTTCATGGTCTAAAAATGATCAGTTACCTACTTTTGAGGAATGTGTTGATCTTAGCGGTGATGAGGGTTTATTATGTTTTATAAATATAATTGAAACTGAAATGAATGAGTTTATGTCTGATAAGACTTTCCCCTTAGATACAATTCAATATAGATTAACAATAAAGATAGATTCAGAGGGTAATTTTATTTTAGATAAATTATCTCCAGATAATAAATTAGATAGTGAGTCTTTAACAATATTAAAAGATGCAGTAAATGGAATTAAAAAAGCTCTTCCTGCTGTTAAAACAAACGTAGGAGAATACGTTGAAGTAAAATTTAATCTACCTTTTAGGTTTAATTATGAATAAAAAAGTTCCTGATAATACAATAATAATGGGGATAGATCCAGGAACTAATATTACAGGATTTGGAGTAATTAGAATACAAAATAATCAGATGAAACTTGTTGATTTGATTGAATTTAAACTCTCAAAAAAAAATGATCATAGCGCAAAACTTTCAGAAATTTTTAATAAGACCTCAGAACTAATAAAACAACATAATCCTAATTTTGTAGCAATTGAATCTCCATTTTTTGGCAAAAATGTTCAGTCTATGTTAAAACTGGGAAGAGCTCAAGGTGTATCAATGGCTGCAGCACTTAATCTTGATATTCCAATTACAGAATATTCTCCAAAAAAAATTAAAATGGCAATTACAGGCAATGGTAATTCCTCCAAAGAGCAAGTTGCCAAAATGCTTAAAATTATGCTAGATATTAAAGAAATGCCAAAAAATCTTGATTCTACTGATGGGTTAGCAGCTGCAGTTTGCCATTATTTTAATTTTGGTAACTCTAGCTCAAAGAAAGAATTTTCAAATTGGGCTAGTTACATAAGTAAAAACCCTGACAAACTAGTCTAATTTCCAAAATACTTATAGAAATTTTGAATCGTATCAATACCAATAAAGAAATTTTTTATTCCAAAGTTCTCGTCTGGAGAGTGAATTGCGTCACTGTCTAATCCAAATCCCATCAGCACTGTTTTAATCCCTAAAATACTCTCAAACATGGGTACAATTGGAATACTTCCACCATCTTTTTGAGGTATTGGATCTTTACCAAAACTGTCTCTATATGCATTTATAGCAGATTTATAACCATTAAAATTCTCAGGAGTCACATATGGATTACCGCCATGATGAGTTAAAACTTCAATTGAAACAGATTTTGGAGCAATATTTTTTATGTGATTTTTAAATAGTTCACTTATTTTTTTCCAATCTTGATTAGGAACAAGTCTCATCGAAATTTTTGCACTTGCTTCACTTGGAATTACCGTTTTAGACCCCTCACCAGTATAACCACCCCAGATCCCATTTACATCTAGAGTTGGCCTTATAGACTTTCTTTCCAAAGTAGTATAACCTAACTCTCCCTTTACTAGCTCTAGACCTAAAGATTTTTTAAAATTTTCTTCATCGAAATTTGATTTTTCCTCAATCAAATCTCTACTTGATTTATCAATTTCAATAACATCATCGTAGAAACCGGGAATTGTAATCTTTCCTTTATTGTCAACAAGTGAGCTTATTATATCTGATAAAATATTTATTGGATTCGCCAGAGTACCACCATATGTTCCTGAGTGAAGATCTCTGTTAGGGCCTTTAACTTTTAATTCCATATAAGCTAATCCTCTCAATCCAACAGTTAAAGTTGGATTGTTTAGATTGCTAAGACCAGTATCTGAAATTAAAATGACATCTGCCCCTAATTTGTCTTTATTCTCTCTTAAAAAACTTTCAAGGTTTTCACTTCCAACTTCTTCCTCTCCTTCAATCATAAATTTCACATTACAATTAAGCTTATTTTTTTTTATTAGTTGTTCGAAAGCTTTTAGATGCATAAACACTTGACCTTTATCATCACATGCACCTCGTGCAAATATTGCACCCTCTGGATGAACATCAGTTTTTTTAATTACTGGTTTAAAAGGGGGATTTGTCCAAAGTTCAATTGGGTCAGGTGGCTGAACATCATAATGACCATAAACAAGAATAGTTGGTATTGACTCATCTATTATTTTTTCTCCATATACAATTGGGTGTCCATTGGTTGAGTATATTTTAGATGAATCACAGCCTGAGTTTATGAGTTGATTAGATAACCATTCGGCAGTCTCTTCCATAGTCTCCTTGTATCTTGAATCAGCACTAATAGATGGTAATTCTAGAAATTCAAAAAGTTGATTTAAATAATTCTGTTTTTCCTTATCAGATAATGTACTCATAGTTAATTTATATTTAAAAACTTATTTATATTTGTTCTCCTTTTTGCGGGTGTGGTGAAATTGGTAGACACGCTAGACTTAGGATCTAGTGCCTAACAGCATGGGGGTTCGAGTCCCTTCACCCGCACTTTTTTATCTTCTTTAATTCTATTTAACTCATCTATTATCATGTCCATTTGTTCCATCTGATGCTCATGAGATAGATAGTGATTCTCTTTTCTATATGTTTCTTGTTCAATCTCTTCTAATGGTCCAAAAACAAATATTCCAAGGCTAAATATTGTAATAATTGAAACAGTAAAAATACTTGCAATAATAGAGATAAATGTTAGTATAATTTTTATGTAGTTTTTTGATTTATAGAATTTAATCAAATTCATAATTCTTGAATTTCTTTTAAGAGTTCAATTATTTCGTCAAGTTTTTCAGATTCTTCTTGATGCTGAATTCTATGCTTTTCAGTTGGACTTATCTCAGTATCATCATAATAAATATCAGAAATAAGTGCATATGAAATCATTGATAATGCAAATAAACAAACAAGAAAAATACATGATGCAATTATTGTAAGATTAATTCTAATATACTTGTCGGAATTAAAAAGCTTATTTATCATTCCGTTGGAGGATTATATCCAGAGCCTTTAACAAATCTTCCCGGGAAATTACCAGTATGGTCTCCGTTAGATAATACTTTAACTCCATTTACAAAAACATGTTCAACTCCTTCAGCAAATTGTAAAGGGTCTTCAAATGTTGCTTTATCCTGAATTTTATCAGGATCAAAAACAACAATATCTGCAAAATATCCAATCCTTAAATATCCTCTATTTTTAATTCCAAGATTATCAGAAGGAAATCCGGATAATCTTCTAATTGCCTCTTCCATTGAAATTAATTTCTCCTCTCTAACATATTTCCCTAAAACTCTTGCAAAACTTCCAAAAGCTCTTGGGTGAGTTATAAAATCTTTTGATATATCTGAATAGGAACCTGCATCTGAATCAAATGAAACCCATGGAAGCATTATTTTTTTTCTGACATTATCTTCTGACATGCTAAAATAAATACACTGTATTCTGCTTCCATCCTCAATTATAAGATTCACAATTGCTTCTTCAGGAGTCTCACCTCTAAGTTCTGCAGCCTCAGCAATCGTCATACCTCTATACTTATTAGACATAGATTGTTTGTTAAATCCTACCATTAAAATATCTTCGGGTGGCTGTTCTAAAAGTTCTTTTCTTATATCCATAAAAAGCCTTTCTCTTATATCTGACCTCTTCATTCTGTTAATCCATGCTTGCCTTCCTCCTTCCTGAACCCAGGTAGGAATAACTCCAGTTAATCCAGTTGATGATGCTGGATATGTATACATATCTGCAGTTATTTTTAGACCACTTTCTCTTGCTTTTTCAACCTTCTTTATAACTGAATCTAATAGATGCCAATTTGGTTTTCTTGAAGCTTTAAGGTGATATATCTGAGAGGGTATGTTTGCTCTTTCAGCGATCTCAAGCAATTCATCTACTGCCTCTAAAACTCTTGAATCTTCATTTCTAATGTGAGATATATAACTGCCACCATAAGAAGATGCAATTTTTGATAATTCAACTAACTCATCTGTATCAGCATAATCTCCAGGAGCGTATATTAATGATGATCCGATACCCATTGCTCCTTCTTCCATAGCAATTCTTACAATATTCTTCATCGAATCCATTTCATCCACTGTAGCCTTTCTGTTAGCAAAACCAATTTCTTGAATTCTTACTGTTGCAGCACCCAGATATGAGGCAATATTTGTTGAAACTCCACTTTGTTCAAGCTCTTCCATAGCTTCTCCAAATCCGACAAAATTATTGTTTTCTATGGATCCTTTTGGACCAGGAGATGTACCTTCTCCAAAAACCTCAAGGGTAACACCCTGTTTTAGATCACTAAGAGATCTTCCATCTTGCATTAAAGTATTATATCCCCAACTAAGCATATTTACAAAACCAGGTGAAATAATTTTATTAGAAGCATCTATTGTATCTTTTGCAATGAAATTCTGTTTTTTGCCAACATAAAAAATAGTATCATTTTTAACTGCAATATTTCCAACAAAACCTTTATTACCTGATCCATCATGGATAGTTCCACCGGTAATTAAAACATCAACAATCTCAGGTTCAGTATTACACGATATAATTAAAAATAAAAGGGAAAAAAGGTATTTTTTCATTGTCTTACTATTTCAAACAATTTATTAAAAATTTCAGTATTATCATAAATGCCATTGAACTTTTCAGAGTGAGGTCCTAGGCTAAATACTGGAACCATTTCTGAGGTATGTTCATCTGATGAATAATTAATTTTAACTTTTGATTCTTCTAAATCACCACCAACAATTGCTGCACCACCAGTTTCATGGTCTGCTGTTACTACAACTAAGGTATTTCTGCTTTTTTCTGCAAATTTGAAAGAAACGTCAACTGCTTTATCAAATTCTATCATTTCACTTAGTAAATATTCCGGATCATTATCGTGTTCAGCCCAATCAATTTGTGAACCCTCAATTAAAATAAAGAAAGGTTTATTAAAAGTGCTAAGCTTTTGAATCGTAGCTTCAACTATATCGTCTAGAGATGGTTCTCTTCCAAGATTTTTTTGAATGGGATCGTCATAAGCTGTAAAAAATCCAATATTTTTTGAATTGACTTTTTTATAATCTTCTAAACTATTTACAAAAAAATAATTTTCCATTTCCTTCATTAAGTTTCTTTGATCATCCCTGTCCTTAAAATACTTTTCTCCACCACCTACAAAATAATTTATATTACTTTTTGACAATTCATCAGCAATTCTTTCGTATTTATATCTACTTTTTGATTTTGAATAATATGCTGCTGGTGTAGCATGAACTACAGTAGATGTGACTAATATGGCTGTCATATAACCATTATCTCTACAAATTTCAAGAATAGATTTAACTGGATTGTAATTTTCATCAAGACCTAAAACCCCATTGTAGGTTTTTACACCAGATGATAATGCAGTACCACTCGCAGCAGAGTCAGTAACTAAATTATCAAGAGAATGAGTTTTACTTAAACCAATAAATTCTGATCTTTCAAGTGGAGTATAATTATTACTAGAATACATGCTAGACGAAATTTGAGATATTCCCATACCATCTCCAATCATCATAATAATATTAGGTTTTTTTGAGTCTTGACTATAAATTAAAAAAGAAAATAAATTAATTAAAAGAAAAAGGGTTTTTTTAATCATAATGCAAAGTTAAATTTATAAATAAGATCATTGTAAAGTTTTTATTAATGAATTAATAACTTTTCTATTGTTTTTTTCATTTTCGTATACATAGTCTAAATTGATTTTACCTAATTTTTTTTCTTTTTCTTTTTTAAGGCACAGCTCACTAAATACTTTTGAAAATTCAACAGAATTGTTGATTGATAATACACCACCTAAATCAATTAAATCTTCAGCCTCTTTAAATCCATAATATAAATTTCCTATTATAACTGGACATGAAAAAACTGAAGGCTCTAAAATATTATGAAGACTATTTTTTGAAAAACCTCCGCCCACGTAACAAAAGTTTGCATATTTATAAATGTACCTAAGTTGACCAATTGAATCAACAATTAAAACTTTTTTTTGAAAGTCTTCTTCTTTTTTAAGGCATGATAGTTTGACACATGAATTTCCAAAGATATCCTCTAACTCATTTATTTGTTTTTGAGATACTTCATGAGGTGCAACAATAGACTTAATATTACTGTTTATTATAGATTCTTTTATAATTTTTATATCTCTACTCCAGACACTTCCGGCAATAAAACATTTATTATTATCAATAAACTTTTCAATACTATCGATTCTTTTATTTTCATTTAGTGTTTTAATTACAGATGTAAATCTAGAGTCACCTGATTTAACTACATTTTGGATGGAGTACTTACTAAGTATTAATTTCGAGTTATTGTCTTGAACAAAAAAATAGTCAATCATTTTTAGTCTATTTAAAAACCATTTACCAAAAATTCCAAAATGAAAATTCGACTGCTTAAACTTTGAAGAAACTGAATAAATAATTGAGTTATTCTCTTTTAATTCAGATATATAATTAGGCCATAAATCATTTTTTATAATTACTGCAACTTTAGGATTCACATATTTAATAAACTTTTTAGAGTTATTTGACGAATCAACTGGCAAATAAGTAATTGAATCCGCGTGCTCAAAATTTTTAACATTTTCATAGCCAGATGGTGAGAAAAATGTGACAAGAATTTTTAAGTTATTGACATTTATTTTTAATTCTTCAATTATTGGTCTAGCAATTTCAAATTCTCCTAATGATGATACATGAAACCAAATATTTTTTTCATTGGGATTAATCTCTTTTTTTAAAATTTTAAAGGTATCTTTTCTGCCTTCGTGAAATAGATCTATTTTTTTTGAAAATAATCTAAATGGTATGCTCAAAGCATTAATAGTAATGATAAATATTTCATAAATAATTTTCACCAGTTCCTTTTTCCAAAAATACTTTTTTAATTTTGTTTTCGATGAAAAAAATCAACATGGTTGACCTTAACGGTCAATATAGAAAAATTAGATGGCAGGTTAATAGAGAGATTAAAAAAGTAATTAAATCATCATCTTTTATTAACGGTCCCTCAGTTAAAGAATTTCAGGATAATTTACAGAACTTTTTAGGTATTAGGCATGTAATTCCTTGCGCTAATGGTACAGATGCTCTTCAAGTTGCATTAATGTCTCTTGAATTAAACAAAGGAGATGAAGTCATCACAACAAATTTCTCATTTGCATCAACTATAGAAGTAATTCTTCTTCTTGGATTAAAACCTGTTGTTGTAGATATTGATCCAAAGACCTTTAATATAAACCCTAGCTTAATTAAAGATAAAATTAGTGACAAGACTAAAGCTATTATTCCAGTTCATCTATTTGGACAAACATGTAATATGGAAGAAATACTTGAAATAGCTAATAAACATAATTTATTTGTTATTGAGGATAATGCTCAAGCTCTAGGTTCAAAGTATAAATTTTCAAGCTCTGAAAAACAGATGGCTGGTACTATTGGAGATATTTCTACTACATCTTTTTTTCCTTCAAAGAATTTAGGTTGTTACGGTGATGGAGGAGCCATAATGACAAACTCAGATAATCTTGCTTACAAGATAAGAGGATTGGTTAATCATGGTATGTATGAAAGATATTATCATGATGAGATTGGTGTAAACTCTAGACTTGATTCTATTCAAGCTGCAATTTTAAATGTAAAGCTGAAGTATCTTAACAAATACAATAATAGCAGACAGGAATCTGCTATATTATATAATGAAAAGTTTGACAAGATTGAGCTTCTTGAGACTCCATTTGTTGAATCTGACCTTGACACTCATGTTTATCATCAGTACACCTTAAAGGTTAAAAATGGGATGAGAGATAAATTGGCTGAACATCTTTCAAAAAGTAGTATTCCATTCGGTATATATTATCCCCTTGGATTCCATGAACAGAAGGCTTACAAACAAGAATTTATGTCTGATAATGACTTTCCAGTTACTAATCAAGTAAAAAATGAGGTGATTTCATTACCTATGCATACAGAGCTTTCAAAGAGACAGATAACTTATATCACAGATACTATTTCTAGTTTTTTTGAATAATTATCCATTTCTTTTACTTTAGTAAAAAACTAAACATGAGAATAACACTTTTACTTCTATCTGTATTGACAGTTTCAGCGCAAGACATATATATACACGCTGGAAAAATTTATGATACTAACTCAGGAAAATTAAGTTCAAAAAAAACTATTATAATTTCGGATAATATAATCAAGTCAATAGAAAATGGATATAAAGAAGCTGGTGACGATGAAATAAAGATATACGACTTAAAATCTAAAGTTGTAATGCCTGGATTGATTGATTTTCACGTCCATATTGAGGGGGAATCTGGAGGCCCTGAGAGGTATATTAGTAGATTTCAAGATAATAAAGCAGATGTTGCCTTTAAATCTTCAGTTATTGCAAAGAAGACTCTCATGGCAGGCTTTACAACAGTCCGTGATGTTGGAGGGTCTGGTGTAAATATCTCACTAAGAAATGCTATTAATAGTGGAGTTGTTCCTGGACCTAGAATTTTTACTTCTGGAAAAACAATTGCTT
The DNA here is from genome assembly GCA_016780245.1 of Flavobacteriaceae bacterium. Taxonomy (GTDB): domain Bacteria; phylum Bacteroidota; class Bacteroidia; order Flavobacteriales; family Flavobacteriaceae; genus Marisimplicoccus. The sequence continues at coordinate 14,073 of JADHME010000005.1, forward strand.
CTACTGGTGGCCACGGCGATAGGACAAACGGTCTTAGAGATGATTTTGTTGATGACCCAGGACCTGAGCAGGGAGTTGTAAATTCTATTTCAGATGCTAGAAAAGCTGTAAGATATAGATACAAGAATGGAGCCGATTTAATTAAAATTACTGCAACAGGAGGAGTAATGAGTCTAGCTAAAAATGGACAAAACCCTCAATTTACTGAAGAAGTAATTAGAGAAATTGTTAAAACAGCAGATGACTACGGTATGCATGTTGCAGCTCATGCTCATGGAGACGAAGGTATGTTTAGAGCTGTAAATGCAGGTGTTACTACTATTGAACATGGATCAATTATGTCAGATAGAACAATGAGACTTATGAAAGAAAAGCAAACTTATTTAGTCCCAACCATAAGTGCCGGTGAGCATGTAGCTAAAATGGCTAAAATTCCTGGATATTATCCTGAAATAATAATACCTAAAGCCCTTGAAGTAGGAGTCCAGAATAAAGCTACCACAAAAAAAGCCTACAAAATGGGTGTTCCAATTGCCTTTGGAACTGATGCAGGTGTTTTTCCTCATGGAGATAATGCTGGAGAATTTGTATACATGAAAGAAATTGGAATTCCAGCTGAGTATTCCTTAAACTCTGCAACAGTTACAAACGCCAAACTATTGAATATGGAAAACCTTTTGGGTCAATTAAAGGAGGGATTTTATGCTGATATTATTGCAGTTGATGAAAGTCCTCTAGAAAATATTGCTACTTTAGAAAATGTAATTTTTGTTATGAAAGACGGTAAAGTCTATAAAAACTAAATTTTTGAGACTATTACTTCAGGATTGATTTTTCTTATTAATCCCTGAAGAGTATTACCTGGGCCAACCTCAACAAATTCATTAATTCCGTCATTTACCATTTCATTTACACTCTGACTCCATAGTACTGCCCCTGTTAATTGACTTAATAGATTCATTTTGATTATTTCAGGGTCTATTACTGGCTTGGCACTAAAGTTTTGATAGATTTTACAGATTGGCTTTTTAAATTCAGTCTTTTCAATTCCGTCTTTGAGCTCTTTTTTGGCTGATTCCATAAGATCTGAATGAAAAGCACCACTAACTGGAAGTATTAAAGCTCTTTTTGCGCCTCTCTCTTTTAGAATTTGGCAAGCTGTTTCAACTGCATTATATTCTCCCGAAATTACCAACTGACCTGGACAATTGTAATTAGCAGGTTTTACATTTTCATCTATTTCATTACAAACATCCTCAACAATTTTATTTTCTAGCCCTAAAATTGCTGCCATTGTTCCGTTAGTTTTTTGACAAGCTTCTTGCATAGCATTTGCTCTAATTGAAACTAACTTTAATCCATCCTCAAAACTTAATGCCTCAGATGAAACTAAAGCAGAGAATTCACCAAGTGAATGTCCAGCACTAGCTTGAGGCTTAAACTCCTTTGAAGTAAGAGCAGATATTACAGAATGAATGAAAATTGCTGGTTGAGTAACTTTTGTTTGTAAAAGATCCTCAGGTGTTCCCTCAAACATTAAGTTGGTAATATTAAATCCTAAAATATCATTTGATTTTTTAAATAAATTTCTAGACTCAGATATATTATCATAAATTTCTTTACCCATTCCAGGTTTCTGTGATCCTTGACCAGGAAAAACAAATGCTTTCATATTATTTCCTTATGTATGTTAAAAAAGAATATTTTGTACTACTATCATCATCTAAATAATTAACTAACTCATTAGCAAGCTCAAAATTATCCAGAGGAATGTCAGGGAAAAAGGCATCCCCTTGATAATCTTTATAAACCCTTGTTAATTCTATTTTATCAACAAGATTAATTGTCTGCGAATATATCTCCCCTCCACCAATTATAAATGGTTGTAGATCCTCTCTACAAACATCTAAGGCATCTTCAATACTACTAAATACCTCAATACCTTCTGGAGAATAGTCTTTGTTCCTTGTAACAACAATATTTCTTCTGTTTGGTAATGGACTAGGTAAAGATTCAAAGGTCTTTCTACCCATAATAACTGAATGACCTTGAGTCAACTCTTTAAATCTTTTTAGATCCTTTGGAATATTCCAAATCAACTTATTATCTAACCCAATAACATTATTTGTTGAAGCTGCCGCGATAATTGTAAGTTCACTTTTAATCATAATTAAATAGAAATCTTACCCTTTATTGATGGATGTGAATTGTAATCTAAGATTTCTATATCCTCATATTTAAAATCTTCAATTTTTTTTACAAGAGGGTTAAGTTTAAGTTTAGGTAATTTCATTGGATCTCTTGTTAACTGAAGATCAACTTGCTCTAAATGATTTAAATAAATGTGAGTGTCACCAAAAGAATGTATGAAATCTCCAACATCATATTCACATACTTGAGCTATCATATGAGTTAAAAGAGCATATGAAGCTATATTAAAGGGAACACCTAGAAATACATCTGCACTTCTCTGATACATTTGACAAGATAGTTTGTTATCAGAAACATAAAACTGAAAAAATGCATGACATGGAGGTAAAGCTGCCTTTCCATTTTTAACATTATCACTAAATGATTTTGAACTGTCAGGAATAATATTTGGATTCCATGCTGTTACTATCATTCTTCTACTTGATGGATTATTTTTAAGCGAATAAATTACATCTTGGAGCTGGTCTATACCATCAGAATTCCAATTTCTCCATTGGTGCCCATAAATTGGACCAAGATTTCCATTGTTATCAGCCCATTCATCCCATATTGTTACACCATTTTCTTTGAGGTACTTTATGTTTGTTTCACCATTTATAAACCATATAAGTTCATGTATTATTGATCTTAAATGCAGTTTCTTAGTAGTAACAAGAGGAAAACCTTCTTGAAGATTAAACCTCATTTGATATCCAAAAACACTAATTGTGCCAGTGCCAGTCCTGTCCTCTTTTTTTACTCCTTTTTCTTTTATATGTTGAAGTAAATCTAAATATTGTTTCATTATACCTTTTTTCTAAAATCTAATTCATCTCTTAATCTAGCAGCTAATTCATAATCTTCATTTTGAATACTTTTTTCTAGCATCTTTCTAATATTTCTGGTAGAGATTTTTTTAATATCCTTAGTATTTTTACTATTAGAATCAGTTGAACCAGATAAGTTATCCTTAAAAAAGTTTTCATCCGTAAGATTAATCCCATCTGAGTATCTTTTATCATCTTCAAACCCTGCTTCATCTAAAATTTCTTTAGTAACAAAAATAGGAGCTTTAAATCTAATTGATAAAGCAATAGCATCAGATGTCCTAGAATCAATTTTTAAAACTTTACTATCTTTTTCACATACCATATTTGAATAGAAAACACCCTCGCTTAATTTATGAATTATCACATGGTTTAAACTAATATCAAACTTATCAGCAAATCCTTTAAATAGTTCATGAGTGAGAGGCCTAGAAGTTTTAATTTTTTTATCAAGTGCAATTGCTATCGATTGTGCTTCAAAGCCTCCTATTACAATAGGTAATTTTTTATTCCCGTTAACTTCATCTAAAATTAATGCAAAGGCTTCGGAAGTATTATCACTATATGAAATTCCATGAATTTTTAACTCTACCAACTCCATGTAAAATTATAATGCCACAAATTAATTAAATAAAATTTAAATCTCATTAATGGACTACAGGAAATATTTTTTTTATGATTAAATTCGCATAAATTTTAATCTATGAAGACAGTTCAATTTAGAGAAGCTATATGTGAAGCAATGTCAGAGGAAATGAGAAGAGACGAGAGTGTTTATCTTATGGGTGAGGAAGTTGCTGAATATAACGGTGCCTACAAGGCATCAAAGGGAATGTTAGATGAATTTGGTGAATTAAGAGTAATTGATACACCTATTTCTGAAGCTGGTTTCTCTGGAGTTGGAGTTGGTTCTACAATGGTTGGAGCTAGACCAATTATTGAATTTATGACATTTAATTTTTCATTGGTTGGAATTGATCAAATAATAAATAATGCTGCAAAAATAAGACAGATGTCTGGTGGTCAATTTCCATGTCCAATTGTTTTTAGAGGTCCAACAGCTTCTGCTGGTCAACTTGGTGCAACTCACTCTCAAGCATTTGAAAGCTGGTTTGCTAATTGTCCTGGTCTTAAGGTAATTGTGCCATCTAATCCATATGATGCAAAAGGACTTTTAAAGTCTGCAATCAGAGATGATGATCCAGTTATTTTTATGGAATCGGAACAGATGTATGGTGATAAGGGTGAAATTCCTGAAGGTGAATACACTTTACCAATTGGTGTAGCTGATATTAAGAGAAAGGGAAAAGATGTAACATTAGTTTCATTTGGAAAGATTATAAAAGAAGCATATATAGCTGCTGATATTCTTGAAAAAGAGGGTATTGAATGTGAAATTATTGATTTACGAACACTCAGGCCTATTGATTATGATACCGTACTTGAATCAGTTAAAAAAACAAATAGATTAGTAATACTTGAAGAAGCTTGGCCTTTTGGAAATATATCTACAGATATTTCGCACAAAGTTCAGAATGAACTCTTTGATTTTTTAGATGCTCCAATTGAAAAAGTAAATAATGCAGATACTCCTACTCCTTACTCTCCAGTTTTATTAGAGGAGTGGCTTCCAAATAGTGAGGAAGTAATTAAAGCAGTTAAAAAAGTTCTCTATATTTAGCCTACTAGAAGTGGAGCTATAACAAGAGCAACAACAGCAATTAATTTAAGAAGAATGTTTAGTGATGGTCCAGATGTGTCTTTGAAAGGATCACCAACTGTATCACCAACAACTGCTGCTTTATGAGCTTCAGTGCCTTTTCTTCCATCTTCTTCAATCATTTTCTTTGCATTATCCCATGCACCACCAGCATTTGATTGAAAAATGGCCATTAGAACACCACATGATGTAACACCAGCCAAAAGACCACCAAGCATTTCTGCACCACCAGCAAATCCAATTATTACTGGAACTGATATAGCCATTAATCCTGGTAGAACCATCTCTCTTAATGCAGCTTGTGTTGAAATTTCAACACATTTGCTATATTCTGCAACACCATCAGCATCATTAAAAATTTTTAGATCTTCTTTTGATGCTTTAGAAAGATCTGAGTCATACTTTCTCATTACCTCAAGAGCTGCTTTCAATTTTGGAAGATCTTTAAATTGTCTTCTTACTTCTTCAATCATACTCATTGCTGCTTTACCAACTGCCTTCATTGAAAGGGCAGAAAAAACAAATGGCAGCATTGCGCCGAGTAAAAGTCCGGACATAACAACTGGTTTTGAAATATCAATAGCAGTAATTTCTGCAGTTTGCATAAATGCTGCAAATAAAGCTAAAGCTGTTAGAGCAGCTGATGCAATAGCAAAACCTTTTCCTATTGCTGCAGTTGTATTTCCAACTGCATCAAGCTTATCTGTTCTCTCTCTAACTTTAGGATCTAACTCTGCCATTTCGGCAATACCTCCAGCATTATCTGAAATAGGTCCATACGCATCAACTGCCAACTGGATACCTGTATTAGCAAGCATACCAACAGCAGCAATTGCTATTCCATATAGACCAGCAAACTCATAGGAGAGTAATATTGCTGCACAAATAAATATTATTGGAAGAGCAGTGGAAATCATTCCAACCCCTAAACCAGAGATTATAGTAGTTGCAGGACCAGTTTCTGACTGTTTAACTATTGAAAGAACTGGTTTTTTACCAGTTGCAGTGTAATATTCAGTTACTTTACCTACAAGAAGTCCTGCTATTAATCCACTAATCGTAGCAATGAAGACACCATTTGAAGTATATTCAATATCATTGAAAACCCATGACTCAGGAAGTAAATACTGTATCAAGAAATAAGTAACCACAGTCATTAATCCAGCAGATATAAACTCACCCATATTTAAAGCCTTATGAGGATCTCCACCTTCTTTTACTTTAACGAAGAAGGTTCCTATAATAGACATAATTATTCCAGATGCAGCTATAAACAATGGAAGTAATACAGCATTTATTTCAATTCCAGAGAATTCACTTAAACTAATAAAAGCAGCACCTAATACCATTGCCCCGATAATTGACCCGACAAAAGACTCAAATAAATCTGCTCCCATTCCGGCAACATCTCCAACATTATCTCCAACATTATCTGCAATAGTTGCTGGATTTAGAGGATGATCTTCAGGGATACCAGCTTCAACTTTCCCTACTAAGTCAGCACCAACATCTGCAGCTTTAGTGTATATTCCACCACCAACTCTGGCAAACAATGCGATAGAAGAAGCACCAAGAGAAAATCCGGATAAAACTTGTATTACAGTATTTATGTCATCAAACATTGGCATGTAAATTATAAATAGTGAACCAACTCCTAAAACTCCTAAACCAACTACACCCATTCCCATCACAGAACCACCAGAAAATGCAATTTCAAGTGCTTTTCCAAGAGAATGTTGAGCAGCATTAGTTGTCCTAACATTGGCCTTGGTTGCAACCTGCATACCAATAAAACCTGCTAGACCAGAACATAATGCTCCAACAACAAAAGATACTGCAACCAACCAGCTGCTTCCCTCATTAATACCTTTAAATGCTAGAAGAACAGCAGTAATTATTACAAAAACTGATAATATTTTATATTCAGCTTTTAAAAATGCCATTGCACCATCCGCAATATTTTTTGCAATTTTTGCCATTTTTGCATTTCCAACTTCTTTTTTTGAAACTGATGCATTTTTTATAAAAACAAATATTAATGCAATTACACCAGCTAAGGGGATAAGATTTATGTAGTCCATTTTTTAAATTTTTTTCAAATATAATACAATGCTAAAAATGGAAAGCAAAAATATGTAGAAAGATATGATTAAAGTTCTTTTTTAATCATTGATAATATTGATTCGTAATCTGATTTATTCTCGACAAAATCCATATCATCAACATTTATTTTTAAAAGCTTACCGTTGTCATAATTTGTTATCCAAGCCTCATATCTCTCATTTAATCTACTTAGATATTCAATACTAATTGTTTTTTCATAATCTCTACCCCTTTTATGAATTTTATTAACTAGGTTAGGGATACTACTTTGAAGGTAAACTAAAAGATCTGGTGGATTGACAAGATTAAGCATTGTATCAAAAAGTGATAAATAATTTTCATAATCTCTTTGAGGCATTAAGCCCATTGCATTTAAGTTGGGAGCAAAAATAAATGCATCTTCATAAATTGTTCTATCTTGAATAACGTCCACATTGCTTTTTTCAATATCTAGTAACTGTTTGAATCTACTATTTAAAAAATAAATTTGAAGATTAAATGACCATCTTTCCATGTGACTGTAAAAGTCATCTAGATATGGATTTGCAATTACATCTTCATAATATGGTTTATACTTTAAGCTTTTTGATAGCTGCTTAGTTAAACTTGTTTTCCCGGCACCAATATTTCCTGCAATTGCTATTCTCATAAATATTGCCAAAATAGTAGGTTTTTTTTAAAGAAAAAAGCAGAATAATTTGAAATAATATTTTTTTAGTTAATTTTGTGTAAAACAGAGGAAGGATTTGACTGATTGCAACCTCTCAAAAAAATTGCTAAAGCAGTAATTCTTTTACAAGCAATCACGTCTTATTTTTTCTCACAAACTTAAAACTATGTCGTATTTATTTACGTCTGAATCCGTGAGTGAAGGTCATCCTGACAAGGTCTCTGACCAGATTAGTGACGGGATCTTAGATAATTTTTTAGCTTTTGATCCAAATTCAAAAGTTGCCTGTGAAACATTAGTTACAACTGGACAAGTAGTTTTGTCTGGAGAGGTTACTAGCTCTACATATATTGATGTGCAAAATGTTGCTAGAGAAATAATTAAGGACATAGGGTATAATAATGATTTGTACAAGTTTTCAGGAGAATCATGTGCAGTTATGTCATTAATTCATGAGCAGTCAGAAGACATCTTAAGAGGAGTAGAAAGAGATACAAAGGAGGATCAAGGTGCAGGAGATCAAGGAATAATGTTTGGTTATGCGTGTAATGAAACTCAAGAAAGTATTCCTCTTACCCTAGATATTGCTAATAAATTACTTTTCGAACTCTCAAGTCTGAGAAGATCAAAAACAATTCCATATTTAAGACCTGATTCAAAGTCTCAAGTTACTATTGAATATGATGAAAATGATAATCCGTTAAGAATAGATACAATTGTAATCTCAACTCAACATGATGATTTTGATAGCGATGATAAAAAAATGTTGGATAAAATAAGACAAGATATAATTGAGGTATTAATTCCAATCGTAAAGCAAAGTTATCCTGAAAGTATTCAAAAATTATTTAATGATAGTATTAAATACCATGTTAATCCGACCGGAAAATTTGTTATTGGTGGACCACATGGAGATACAGGTTTAACTGGACGAAAAATAATTATTGACACCTATGGTGGAAGAGGAGCGCATGGTGGAGGAGCCTTTAGCGGAAAAGATCCAAGTAAAGTTGATAGAAGTGCAGCGTATGCGGCAAGACATATATCCAAGAATTTAGTTAAAGCAGGTGTGTCTGATGAGATTTTAATTCAAGTAGGATATGCTATTGGAGTTGCTGAGCCAGTATCACTTAATGTAAATACATGTGGTAAATCAAAATTAAATATTTCAGATTCAAAACTATCGAACATTGTCAATGAGATATTTGACTTAAAACCTCACTCGATAGAATCAAGATTTAAGTTGAGAGATCCAATATATCTTGAAACTGCATCATATGGGCATATGGGTAGAAAATCTGAAAAAAAAACCAAAACATTTAACTCTAAATATTCTGGAGTTAAAAAAATCGAGGTTGAGCTTTTCCCTTGGGAGAAGCTAGAATATGTTGAACAAATAATTAAATCACTAAAACTATGAATCAAAATGATCAAACACTTGCACTACATGCAGGTCACAACACAACAAAAACAGAGGGAACTAGAGCTGTTCCAATCTATCAAACTACATCTTATGTATTTGATGACACTGACCATGCTGCTAATTTATTTTCATTAGCTGAGCCTGGATATATATATACAAGACTTAATAACCCAACAGCTGATATTCTTGAACAAAGATTAGCTTCTTTGGAGGGAGGAATTGCTGCAGTTGCTACATCATCAGGATCTGCTGCTCTAGCTACAACCCTTTTAACATTATTGAAAACTGGAGATCACATTGTAGCTTCAAACAGTCTATATGGAGGAACTTATAATTTATTAAACGTTACACTTCCAAGGTATGGGATAACTACAACATTTGTAGACCCTGATGATCCAGATAATTTTTCTCAAGCAATAAATGATAAAACTAGGGCCGTGTATATTGAAAGTATTGGTAATCCTAAACTGGATATATTAGATGTTGAATCCATATCCAAAATTGCCAAAAAAGCAAAACTCCCACTAATAGTTGACAATACTGTAGCTACTCCATATTTATTAAAACCAATTGATTATGGTGCAGATATTGTAATTCACTCTACTACAAAGTACATAACGGGAAATGGAACTTCAATAGGAGGTATTATAATTGATGCTGGTAAATTTGACTGGAGTAGTGGACTATTTAATGAATTCACTGAACCATCTGCAGGATATCATGGTCTTGTATATCATGATGCACTTGGACCTGCAGCATTTATTGCAAAAGTTAGAATTGAGGGACTAAGAGATCTTGGTAGTGCTCCAAGCCCGTTTAATTGTTTTCAAACAATTCAAGGATTAGAAACCCTATCTGTAAGAATTAATAAACACTCTGAGAATGCATTGAAAGTTGCAGAGTGGCTTGAAACTCAAGATGAAGTAGCATGGGTAAATTATCCAGGTCTTAAATCATCTAAATATTATGATCTTTCAAAGAAATATTTAAAGGGAGGTCAAAGTGGAATTGTTACTTTTGGATTAAAAGGAGGGTTTGAGTCTGCAAAAAAATTGACAGATAGTACCAAAATATTTTCTTTGCTTGCAAACTTTGGTGACTCTAAATCTCTAATAATTCATCCTTCAAGCACAACTCATCAACAATTAAATGAGGATCAGCAAAAATCCACAGGGGTTACATCAGATCTAGTAAGACTAAGTATAGGACTTGAAGACCCTAATGATCTAATTAATGATCTAAAAGAGGCAATTAAGTCTATATAATTTGGAAGATGAGTTAAAACATATTTTAATCGAAGATTTTGAAACTCAATTAGGGTTCAAAATCAAAAAGATTGAACTTACATATCAAATCTTTGGTATGTCTATTGGGAGTTCTCCAGTTATTCTTGTAAATCATGCTTTAACTGGAAACTCACTTGTTTCAGGTAAAAATGGATGGTGGAGAGATATTGTAGGTGATAATAAACCTATAGACACTAAAAAATTCACTGTAATATGTTTTAATATACCCGGTAACGGATTTAATGACAATGGTTTTGATTATTCTCTAAATATTAATTTGGGTGATGTAGCTTTATTATTTATTAAGGCATTAGAAAAATTAAAAATTTCTAAATTATTTGCAATAACTGGAGGTTCAATTGGAGGGTGTCTTACTTGGGAAATGTTAGCTATAAAAAATGATATTGCTGATAAGATAATTCCTATTGCTGCAGACTGGAAGGCTAATGATTGGTTAATTGCAAATACCTATCTTCAAGATAGAATCCTTGAAAATTCAAGAGACCCAGTTGCAGATGCTAGAATTCATGCAATGACTTTCTACAGAACACCAAAGTCTCTAAATGAAAGATTTAAAAGAACAATAAATGATGACAAAGGTATATTTAATGTAGAATCTTGGCTTGATCACCACGGAGTAAAGTTACATCTAAGATTTAGTCTTGATTCGTATAAATTTTTAAATAAATTATTAAGATCATCAGATATAACTAGAGATGGTATTAGTTTTGAGAGGAAAATTCAAAATGTAAAATCAAAAATAGATATAATATCAGTTGATACTGATATATTCTTTCTTCCTGATGAAGATTACGAAACTACATCTATTCTAAAGTCTAATAAAATTCCCGTTAATAATCATATTATTAAATCAATTCATGGACATGATGCTTTTTTAATTGAAAGCAATCAAATTTCAGATATCTTTACAAAAATTTTAAAATAATGGCAATTTACTTAGATAGAGTTAACGACAAATACCTATTTGAATTATCAAATGAAAATGGACATAAAGTCCACTTAGATAGAAAATACTCACCAGACTATCAAGTTCAAGGAGCTAGCCCTATGGAGCTTCTTCTTATGGGAGTTGCAGGCTGCAGTAGTATAGATATCATTTCTATTTTAGAAAAACAAAAGTTAGATCCTAAATCATATAAAATGGAAGTCGAGGGTGAAAGAGAATCTGAACCAGGTAGACCATATAAAAGGATTCATGTAAAACTATTGATTGAAGGAGAAATTCCAGGTGATAAAATAATTCGTGCAGCATCACTAAGTTTTGATAAATATTGTTCCGTTTCAAAAAATCTTGAGAAGTCAACTTTGATAGAGCACTCAATTTATCTTAATGGAGAGCTAATTAAAAAATAGTCTAAAAAGTTTGATATTTTAAATACCTATTATACTTTTGTTAGGTTATGAAACAAAGTTTTAATTTTTATTATACATATTACTTCTCTCATCAGAAGGCAGGATAATTATATATAATTCAATTAAAATATAATAGTCCTGTCAAATCAGGACTTTTTTTTTATATGAAAGTGTCAATACAGGGAATTAAAGGTTCTTTTCACCATATGGTGGCAAATGAGTATTTTAAATCTTTTGAATTACTAGAATGTTCAACCTTTGAAAATTTAGTTAAATCGATTGATAAAGAAGAATCTGACTTTGGTGTCATGGCAATTGAAAATTCAATTGCTGGATCAATACTTCCAAATTATGCACTAATTGATGAGTATAATCTTTGTATAACAGGAGAACATTATTTAAATATAAATCATAATTTAATGTGTCTGGCTGGGCAAAAAATTGATGAAATATATGAAGTGCAATCACATCCAATGGCTTTACTTCAATGTTCCAAATTTTTTAACAATTATCCTCATATTAAACTTATTGAGAGCGAGGATACAGCTTTATTTGCAAAAAAAATCAAAGATGAAGAAATGCTAGGTGTTGGTGCCATTGCAAGTAAAGATGCTTCAGAAATATATAATTTAGAAATTCTTAACGAATCAATACAAACTATTAAAAATAACAAGACAAGATTTGTGATTCTTGAAAAAAAGAAAACCAATGATGAATTCAATAAAGCTGCACTAAAGTTTATTCTTGATCATAAAAGAGGAAGTTTAGCTTCAGTTTTAAATTTGATGAGTGATTGTAGTCTAAATCTTACTAAGATTCAATCTTTACCAGTAATACAAACACCAGGTAAATACGCTTTTTTTGTTGATATTACTTTTAACTCAGTAGATAACTACAATAAAGCAAAAAAAATTATTGAGATTATGGCTCAAGAATTTAAAGTTTTAGGTGAATATAAAATTAAAGAATTATGAATGTAGGAGTAATTGGCTTGGGATTAATAGGAGGGTCTATAGCTTTAAAGATTAAGGAAATTGATACAAATACAGTCATTTATGGACTTGATAACGATATGGATTCAATGAGTTATTCTTTAGGCAAAGGTATTATAGATAAAAAATTAGATATCAACTCAATTGATAACTTAAAATATATTTTTATTGCAATACCTGTAGATGCTATCAAAAATGAAATAGAGTCAATATTGAATAAAATCTCAAATAACACTTTGGTTGTTGACTTGGGTTCAACAAAGTATGAAATATGTAAAAAAGTAGTAGATCATACTAATAGAAAAAATTTCCTTGCAGCTCATCCAATAGCTGGTACTGAGTTTTCAGGTCCTTCAGCTGCAACAAAGAATCTTTTTGATAATAAGGTTTTAATTCTCTGTGAGACAGAAAAAACTGATCAAGATTTATTATCAGATGCTTTAAAAATTTTTGATTTAATGAATATGAATATTATTAATATGGACTCTATTGAACATGATAAGCATATAGCGTATGTGTCTCATCTTTCTCATATTTCGTCTTTTATGTTAGGAAAAACTGTAATGAACAAAGAAGAAGATCAAGATACAATTTATGATATGGCTGGAAGTGGATTTGAGTCTACTGTAAGGTTAGCAAAAAGTTCTCCTCAAACATGGGCATCAATTTTTGTAGAAAATAAAAACAATATTGTTGAATCACTTAACGAGTATATCTCCAATATTAATAATTTTAAAATTTTAATTGAAAACGGTGATAAAGAAAAATTAAGTGCCGAAATGAAAAAAATAAATGGTATTAAAGAAATACTTAACGGAATTAAATAAATAATTATGGAAAATAAAAAAGAGTTTAGAAGTTGGTTAGACAAAATGAATCTAGGGCACCCGTTGGTTATAGCTGGACCTTGTAGTGCTGAAACTGAAGAGCAAGTTTTAAAAATTGCACATGAACTTAAAGATTCAGATGTATCAGCATATAGAGCAGGTATATGGAAACCTAGAACTAGACCTGGTATGTTTGAAGGTGTTGGTGCAATTGGTCTAAACTGGTTAGAAAAAGTTAAAAAGGAAACAGGTCTTATGATTGCAACAGAAGTTGCAAATTCAGTTCATGTAGATCTTGCACTTAAACATGATGTTGATATATTATGGATTGGGGCTAGGTCTACAGTATCTCCATTTATTGTTCAGGAAATTGCAGATGCACTAAAAGGAACTGACAAAATTGTTTTGGTTAAGAATCCAGTTAATCCTGATTTAGCTCTTTGGTTAGGAGGTATTGAGAGAATTTACTCTTCTGATATAAACAAAATTGGAGTTATACATAGAGGATTCTCATCCTATGATAAATCTAAATTCAGAAATAATCCAGAATGGCAAATTGCAGTTGAGCTTCAAAATAATTTTCCTGACCTACCTCTAATATGTGATCCATCTCATATTGCTGGAAGAAGAGACTTAATTTTTGATTTAAGTCAATCTGCACTAGATTTAAATTTTGATGGTTTAATGATTGAGACACATTGTGATCCAGATAATGCTTGGAGTGATGCTGCTCAACAATTAACCCCAAAAAGATTAATTGAAATAATGAAAGATTTAAAAATTAGAGAAAAGACTTCAGAAGTTGAAGCTTATATAAAAAAACTTAATAATCTTAGATCTCAAATTGATGTTGCAGATCAGAACTTGTTGTCAACATTAGGAAAAAGGATGGAAGTTGCAAAAGAGATTGGTCAGCTAAAGTCTGATAATAATGTAGCAATTTTACAAAATAAAAGATGGAACGAAATTCTCGGAAAGATGATTTTAGATGGAGAGGAGCATGGTTTAAGTGAAGAATTCATTTTAAGAGTTTTTAAAGCAATTCATCAAGAATCAATCAATAATCAAAAAAAAATATTAAATAAATAATCTATAAAATGTTATCAGAAAAAATAAAGTCTTTGCCGATATCTCAGACGGTTGCAATGACAGCTAAAGCACATGATTTAAAAAACCAAGGAATAGATGTAATAACTCTAAGTGCAGGTGAGCCTGACTTTAATATTCCAGATTACATAAAAGAAGCAGCAGTTGAGGCTATTAACGATAATTATCATAAATATTCTCCAGTTGATGGTTATCTTGATTTGAAAAAATCAATTTGTAAAAAATTCAAAAGAGATAATAATTTAGATTATGATGTAGACCAAATAGTTGTTTCAACAGGAGCGAAACAATCAATTGCCAATGTTTGTATGTCACTTATAAATAAAGGGGATGAAGTCTTAATCCCTACTCCATATTGGGTAAGTTACAGTGCCATGGTGGCATTAGCCGAAGGAGTACCTGTATTTATAAATCCAGAGGAGGACTCAAATTATAAAATTACTGCTCAACAACTTGAATCTGCAATAACAGATAAAACAAAAATGTTAATGCTTAACTCACCTAATAACCCAAGTGGATCAGTTTTTACTGAACAAGAATATCTTGAATTTTCAAAAGTTCTTTTGAAGTATCCAAATATAATTATTATATCAGATGAAATTTATGAACACATAAATTATGGAGTAAAATCTGTAAGTTTTGCAAGCATACCTGGAATGTTTGATAGAACAGTTACTGTAAATGGAATTTCAAAAGCTTATGCAATGACTGGATGGAGAATAGGTTATTTAGGAGCCCCTAAAGTAATAGCCAAAGCTTGTAATAAAATGCAAGGCCAAATAACAAGTGGAGCAAATTGCATTGCTCAAAGAGCTACAATTAAAGCACTAGAAGAGTCTCCTGAAAAGATCCAATACATGGTCGACGAATTTAAGATTAGAAGAGATTTTATAATAGATCTTGTAACAAAAATCAATGGCTTTAATATAAAACAACCTCCTATGGGAGCATTTTATATTTTCCCAGATATCTCAGAATTATTTGGTAAAACGTTTAAAGGTGTAACTATCAATGATGCAAATGATTTATCAATGCTTATTCTCGAAAAAGCTCATGTTGCAACTGTTCCTGGGGATGCTTTTGGTTATCATAACTGTATTAGAATTTCTTACTCAGCTTCAAGAGAACAAATTGAAGAAGCAATAAAAAGAATAAAAGACTTATTATCTTGACTGAAATAGATAAATATTTTCCAAAATTAACTCAAGAACAAAAAGAAAAGTACTCTAAACTAGTTCAATTATACAAATACTGGAATTCAAAAGTAAATTTAATTTCTAGGAAGGACATAGATAATCTAGAAATTAATCACATTCTTCATTCATTGTCTATTGTAAAAATTGTAAGCTTTAAAGATTCAACATCAGTACTTGATGTTGGAACAGGTGGAGGTCTTCCGGGTATACCTTTAGCAATTTTTTTCCCAAAAGTTAATTTCACATTAATAGACAGTATTGGGAAAAAAATAAAAGTTGTAAAATCAATATGTAGCGAGTTATCAATAAACAACGTAAATGCTATAAATGATAGAGTAGAAAATCATCTAGATCATTATGATTTTATATTATCAAGGGCTGTTACTAGAATGGATAAATTTTATAAACTAGTTTATAAAAATTTTAGATATGATTCATCAAATAAAATGAAAAATGGAATAATTTCATTGAAAGGTGGTGATTTAGATGAAGAGTTAAAAGATTTCAATAAGAAAAATATTTATGATATAAATGAATATTTTAATTATGAATTCTTTCAAACAAAAAAGATCATATATATCCCTTTTCAAAAATAAATTATGTTTCAAAAAATAATTTTTACATTTTTAAGCCTTCTGGCCCTTTTTAGTTGTAAAAGAGTCGACGATAAATCAAAAACTAAAATTGAACCTTCAGAAGAATTAAAAGTTGAAATAATAAATGAAGAAATAATTGAAGATCCTAAAAATGATTTAAAACTTACTGATGAAAATATTATTGAATTTTTATATGAGTATGAAAAAAATAATAAAGAGAATAAAGTCAGAATTTATACTGACTTTGGACAAATTGAAATATTATTATATAATCCTCCCTACCATAGATCAAACTTCATTTTCTTGGCCAAGAAAAAGTATTTTGAAGGAACTCAATTTTATAGAGTTATAAATAATTTTGTTATTCAAGCTGGAAATAGTGATAATATTTCTGTTTCCAAGAAGAGAAAAAATATTGGAAAATATCTACTTCCAAATGATTTCAATAAAGGACACTTCCACAAAAGAGGAGCTATAAGTATGCCAAGTAGCTCACTTGACAATCCATATAAAATGGCGTCACCTTTTGAATTTTTTATTGTCCAAAAAAAAGAGGGAGCAAATCATTTAGACGGGAACTATACTGTTTTTGGAGAAGTTATAAAAGGAATGGATACGGTTGATAGAATAGCATCTATTCCAACAGATGAAATTGATTGGCCAATAAACAATGTTTACATTAATAAAGTTGAAATAATTGATTAAAAATTATCCCATAAATGGGTATTTGAAATCTTTTGGTGGAACAAAAACTTCCTTAATTAGTCTGGGTGAAACCCATCTCAGTAAGTTTAAATAGGAGCCAGCCTTATCATTTGTTCCAGATCCCCTAGCTCCTCCAAATGGTTGTTGACCAACCACAGCTCCAGTACATTTATCATTAATGTAAAAGTTACCTGCACAATTTTTAAGTTTGTCAACAGCTTCACTAAGTATATATCTATCATCACAAAAAATTGCTCCAGTTAAAGCATATTCTGATGTCTCGTCAACTAAATTTAATGTGCTGTTCCAATCTTTATCATCATACTCATAGATTGTTACTAAAGGTCCAAAGAGTTCAGTTTCCATTGAGTAATATTTTGCATTAGAAGTTTTGATAACAGTTGGTTCTATAAAGTATCCTTTCGACTTATCATATCCACCACCAATTAAAATTTCAGCATCCGTATCTGATTTTACTTTTTCTATAACTCCTGCAAGCTTGTCAAATGAATTTTCATGAATCACAGCAGTCATGAAATTTTTAAAATCTTCTGGACTTCCCATTTTGATTTTTGAAATTTCAGATTTTAATTTTTCATAAAAAACTTTAGATATAGATTTTGGTAAATAAATTCTTGAAGCTGCAGAACATTTTTGTCCTTGAAACTCAAATGCACCTCTTATTACTGCAGTCACAAATTCATCAACATTAGCTGAATTATGAGCAATTATAAAATCTTTACCTCCTGTTTCTCCAACAATTCTTGGATATGAATTATAGTTTTCAATATTTGCTCCTATTTTTTTCCATAAACCTTTAAAAACAGATGTTGAACCAGTGAAATGGATTCCAGCAAAGTGCTTAGATTCGAGAATGGTATTTGTTATCATTTCAGGATCGCCATAAACAGCATTTATAACACCATCGGGTAAACCAGCTTCTTTAAAAACATCAATTACAACTTTAGCAGAATATATTTGATGATCACTAGGTTTCCAAACAACTGTATTACCCATCATTGCTGCACTACCTGGAAGATTGCCTGATATCGCAGTAAAGTTAAATGGAGTAACAGCATAAACAAACCCTTCAAGAGGTCTGTAACCAAGCTGATTCCATACACCTGGATCAGATTTTGGCTGCTGACTGTAAATATGCTGCATACTATATACATTAAACTTTAAAAAATCTATAAGTTCACATGCTGCATCAATTTCTGCTTGAAAGATTGTTTTGGATTGAGCTAACATTGTAGCTGCATTAATTTTATCTCTATATGGTCCAGCAACTAATTCGGCAGCCTTTAAAAAAATAGACGCTCTTTCTTCCCACCTCATATTAGACCAATTTTCTTTAGCATCTAGGGCAGATTTTATTGCCAATTCTACATGTTTTTTTTCTGCTAGATAGTATTTTCCTAGAATATGTTTATGATCGTGTGGAGGAGACATAGAAGCAGTCTTTGAACTCTCAATAAATTTTCCACCAATCCACAATTTGACATCAGTTTTCGAGTTTCTGAGTTTTTTATATTCTTTTAAAACAGACTCTTTCTCAGGACTATTATTTTTGTATTCTTTTATTGGTTCGTTGATTGGAATTGGAACATTTACTATTGAGTTATTCATAACATAATTTTTGGTTATTAAAATTAGTTTAATTTGATAATATTTTAATAAAAATACTTTTTTTTCTTGGCGTGTTTATAGTAAATTTGCTCACGTAAATTATAAAATTTATGTCAAAAGACATAAGCATCCAAAATGGTGCTAATTTAAATTTAAAAGGACTTGCTTCAAAAGAATTTGAAGTTGCAAATAAAAGCTTAACCTACGCTCTTAATCCTGACGACTTCTTTTCTTTAGTTCCACGTATGCTTGTTAAAGAGGGTGATTTTGTCAAGAAAGGTGACCCTGTCTTTTTCGATAAAAATGATGAAAATATTAAAATTGTTTCTCCAGTAAGTGGAAAAATTAAACAAATTGTAAGAGGAGAAAAAAGAAAAATTTTAAATGTAATAATTGAAAGGAGTGGAGATGATGTCAGAAACTTTGATATTCCTGACTTAAAAAGTATTCCTCATGAGAGTATTATTAAACTATTAATAAACTCAGGTACATTAGCATATATTAGACAAAGGCCATATAATATTATTGCCAGACCTAACAGGCTGCCTAAATCCATCTTTGTCTCTTCATACAGCACAGCTCCATATGCAGCAGATTATGAATTTTTAATGAGCGATAGGCTAAATGATTTACAAGTTGGTATTAATGTTTTAGGAAAAATTATTAACAAGCCAATTAACTTCTGTGTATCATCAACTAAAGAAAGTATTTTCAATCAACTTAAAAATGTTGACCTTTATATTATTAAAGGAAATCATCCAGCTGGAAATGAAAGCTTTCAAATTAATAGAATTGATCCTATAAATTCAGGTGAAGTAGTCTGGGTTGTAAAACCTGAGGATCTAGCTAATATTGGATCTTTTTTCAAAACTGGTCAACATTGTTCTGATAGAACTATAGCAATTTCTGGGGATTCTATTAATTCATCAAAATATTTTAAGACAACTATTGGATCTGAGATTTCTTCATTATTCAATAAAACAGATAATTTACCCACCTTAAACTGTAGAATAATAAATGGAGATCCACTTAGTGGATCTAAGGTTGATTATTCAGGATTTATTGGATATTATAATAATGCAATATCTGTAATTGAAGAAGGAAATAATTACAGAATGTTAGGATGGCTTCCATTTATGTATAACTCAGTTCCTAGCCTTTCTAAAACTTCATTATCATGGTTACTAGGAGGTGAGAAAAAAGTTAATACAAACCTAAACGGTGAAGAAAGAGCAATAGTTGTAACTGGAGAAATGGAAAAATATTTTCCCATGAATATTTTTCCAATGCAATTAATTAAAGCGTGTATGACGGGTGATATTGAAAAAATGGAATCTCTGGGTATCTACGAAGTTGTACCTGAAGATTTCGGTCTAGTTGATTTTTCATGTACTTCAAAAATTGAGGCACAGGAAATTATAAAAAACGGAATTGAAATAATGTTAAAAGAAGTAGGCTAATGGATTTTATTAGAAAACAAGTTGATATGCTAAAAAAACCCTTCGATAAGGGAGGTAAATTAGAAAAGTTATATCCTGCATTTAATGCATTTGAGACAATGCTTTTTGTACCAAATCATACCACCTCCAAAGGATCACATATTAGAGATGGTGTTGATTTAAAAAGAACAATGATAACAGTCATAATAGCTCTTGTTCCTGCTTTGTTCTATGGTATGTACAATACAGGTTATCAATATTATGTTCAAACTGATATTCAGTTTACTTTTATTGATGCTGTCTTGCATGGTGCCTATAAAATTTTTCCAATGATTGCTGTTTCTTACGCTGTTGGTTTAGCAATTGAATTTGCATTTGCAGTTTATAGAAATCACCCGGTTAATGAAGGGTATTTAGTTACAGGACTTCTTATACCAATGATAATGCCTATTGACATGCCTCTTTGGATGCTTGCAATATCAGTTATTTTTGCAGTATTAATTGCCAAGGAAGCTTTTGGTGGTACAGGAATGAATATTTTAAATCCTGCATTAACTGCAAGAGCTTTTGCATTTTTTGCTTATCCCACATTTATGTCTGGTGATAAAGTATGGGTCTCTGAGGCATCCAATGTTGATGGAATTTCTGGTGAAACTATTTTAGGGACATTAGCTGCGAATGGAGAGGTTGCATATTCATCCGCTAGTATGTTCATGGGTTCAATACCTGGATCTGTTGCTGAGACGTCTGTTTTCTTTGTTTTGATTGGAGCCCTGCTTCTAATTATAACTGGAGTTGGTAGTTGGAGAATTATGTTAAGTGGAGTAATTGGAGCTTCTGTAGTTGGAATTTTATTTAATCTCTGGGGGGCAAATTCCTTGATGAGTTTTGAATGGTATAATCACCTATTAGTTGGAGGTTTTGCTTTTGGTATTGTTTTTATGGCTACTGACCCTGTTTCTGCAGCTCAAACCACAAAAGGAAAATGGATATATGGATTTCTAGTTGGAGTATTCTGTATACTTATTAGAGTATTTAATCCTGCCTATCCAGAAGGAGTTATGCTTGCAATTTTATTAATGAATGTTTTTGCTCCATTGATAGACCACTACGTAATAGAAACTAACGTAAGCATGAGAAGAAAAAGATGGCGAGATGTTAAATTAGAAACTGCATAATGAATAGAGAGTCAAACAAACATACATACATTTTCGCCGTTATTATGGTAGTCTCTGTTGCTTCAGTATTATCATTTACATCTGAGTCTTTAAAGGATCTTCAGAACTCAAACATAAAAAAAGAGAAGATGCAAAATATTCTCTCATCTGTTGGAATTAATGTTAGTAGAGACGAATCAGAGTCACTATATGGTGACTACATAAGAGAAGAGTTATCTTTAAAGTCTGATGGATCAGTTGATGATCAAGTAAATGCGTTTAATATTAATCTTGCTCTTGAGGTAAAAAAAGATAAAGATATTCAAAGATTTCCCCTATATATAGCTAATGTAGAAAATCAAAAATTTTATGTAATTCCGCTTAGAGGAGCAGGCTTATGGGCAGAAATATGGGGCTACATTGCTCTGAAGGAAGATATCAACACTATAAAAGGAGTATCATTCGATCATAAGTCAGAAACTGCTGGACTTGGTGCAGAAATAACTGAGGATTGGTTTATCGATAGTTTTAATGATGAAAAAATTAAAGACTCAGATGGAAACTTTGTAGGAGTATATCTTACAAAAACAAATAATGACCCTGGTAACTATGACAAAATGGATAACGAAATTGATGCAATATCAGGAGCAACAATTACTGGGGATGGTGTATCTGACATGATCATTGAAAGAATAGAAAATTACTTACCATATTTTAACAGCTTAAATAATGAATAAAGAAAAAGAACCTTTGTTTTCAAAAAAGAATAGAGCATTACTTACTGATCCCCTGGATGATGATAACCCTATTACAGTTCAGGTTTTAGGTATATGTTCTGCTCTAGCTATTACTGTTAAGCTAGAGCCTGCAGTTGTTATGACACTTTCAGTAATTTTTGTGATGGCAGCTGGAAATGTCATTGTTTCTATTTTGAGAAATGTTATACCAACAAGAATAAGAATTATTGTTCAGCTTCTAGTTGTAGCAACATTAGTTGCTCTTGTTGATCAGTTTTTAAAAGCATATGCATATGATGTGAGTAAGCAGTTAGCAATTTTCATTGGACTAATAATTACTAATTGTATAATAATGGGAAGATTTGAGGCTTTTGCACTTGGTAACGGAGTATGGAAATCTTTTCTGGATGGAGTAGGAAATGCTGCTGGATATGGATGGATTTTAATTGTAGTTGCTTTTGTAAGAGAACTATTTGGCTCAGGAGAGCTATGGGGAGTGCCTGTTATTCCTCAATTTATTTATGACTTAGGTTATCAAGATAATGGTCTTATGCTTCTATCGCCTATGGCATTAATTGTTGTTGGTATATATATATGGATTCAGAGGTATTATAATAGAAAACTAATAGAGAACGATTAAATGGAAGATTTAGTAAACTTATTCGTTAAGAGTATATTCATTGAGAATATGGTATTTGCATATTTCCTTGGTATGTGCTCTTATCTTGCAGTTTCAAAAACAGTAAAAACAGCTGATGGATTAGGTAAAGCAGTAATATTTGTTTTGACAATCTCTGTTCCTATTAATTATTTAATAGACCAGTATTTATTAGCTCCTGGAGCCCTTACGTGGATTGGACCTCAATTCCAAGATGTAAATTTATCGTTTTTAACATTCATAATGTTTATTGCTGTTATTGCATCAATGGTTCAATTAGTTGAAATGATTGTTGAAAAAGTATCGCCTACGCTATATGGAAGTTTAGGAATATTCCTTCCACTTATAGCTGTAAATTGTGCAATACTTGGTGGCTCTCTTTTCATGCAACAAAAAGATTTTGTAAATACTTTTGAATCTGCTGTTTATGGTTTTGGTTCTGGAATTGGTTGGTATTTGGCAATTGTTGCAATAGCTGCAATTAGGGAAAAAATAAAGTATTCTAATATTCCAGATCCATTAAGAGGTCTTGGAATAACATTTATAATTACTGGCTTAATGGCTCTTGGTTTTATGAGTTTTATGGGTATTAAAATTTAAAAAAATGGATATAAATGTAATCATTGCAAGTACAGTTGGTCTTTTTATAATTACTCTTCTTTTAGTTACAATGTTACTTGTTGCAAAAGATAAACTTTTACCATCTGGTCCTGTAAAACTTGTAATAAATGGTGAAAAAGATGTTGAGGTTAGCTCGGGTGACACTTTATTAACTACTCTGGGGAATAATAAAATTTTTCTTCCATCTGCATGTGGAGGAGGAGGAACATGTGTACAATGTAAATGCCAGGTATTAGAAGGAGGGGGTGAAATACTTCCAACTGAAGAACCTCATTTTACAAGAAAAGAAATATCTGAGGGTTGGAGACTTGGATGTCAAGTTAAAGTTAAACAGGATATGAAGATTGAAGTGCCTGAGGAAGTCTTTGGTATAAAAAAATGGCAAGCTAAGGTCAAAAGTAATTACAATGTTGCCTCGTTTATCAAAGAGTTTGTTATTGAAATTCCTGAAGAAATGGATTATAAAGCTGGAGGATATATTCAAATTGAAATCCCAGAGTGTGATATTAATTATCAGGATATAGATATTACTTCTCACCCTCAAGAACATCCAGATGATCCACAAAAGTTTAAACATGAATGGGATAACTTTAATTTATGGCCACTAAATATGAAGAATGATGAAACTGTTGAAAGAGCTTATTCCATGGCATCTTATCCAGCTGAAGGAAAGGAAATAATGTTAAACGTTAGAATTGCAACCCCACCCTGGGATGCTAAAAAAAATGATTGGATGTCTGTAAATCCTGGTATTGCTTCCTCTTATATTTTTTCAAAAAAACCGGGAGACACTGTTACAATTTCAGGGCCTTATGGTGAATTTTTTATTAATGATTCAGATGCAGAAATGCTTTATGTTGGTGGAGGTGCTGGAATGGCACCAATGAGATCTCACTTATATGAACTATTTCGAACTATCAAGACAGGTAGAAAAGTAACCTTTTGGTATGGAGGTAGATCCAAAAGAGAGCTTTTTTACGTCGATCATTTTAGAGCTTTAGAAAAGGATTTTCCAAACTTTAAATTTTATATAGCTTTATCAGAACCTCTTGAGGAGGACAATTGGAAAGTTAAAGATTCCCTTGAGGGAGATGGTGATGGTTTTGTAGGATTTATTCATCAAGTAGTAATTGATAACTATCTGTCTAATCATGATTCACCAGAAGATATCGAGGTTTATTTCTGTGGCCCTCCCTTAATGAATCAAGCGGTTGATAAAATGGCTGAAGATTTTGGTGTCCCACCTGAGAATGTTAGGTTTGATGACTTTGGTGGTTAATGAAATCAAAAATACTTCTTTTACTCTCACTAACTCTATTAAATAGTTGCAATACAAATACTAATTTGTATAAAAGTATTAGAGGAAATGCACTTGGAACAACGTATAGCGTTATAGTTGAGACGAAATCTAATGAAGGTTTAATTGAAAATCAAATTGATTCTATTTTCAATCAAGTTAACCTATCAATGTCTACCTACATTGATAGCTCAATAATTACAAGAGTTAATAAATCATCAAAACCTGTTGAAGTTGACACTAATTTTATTAATGTATTTAATAAGTCAAAAGAGATTTGGTTAAACTCAAATGGTTTCTTTGACCCAACCGCTGGATCTTTTGTTAATTTTTATGGATTAGGCCCAGAAACTAGTAGCCAACAGATTAATGATTATAAAATTGATAGTTTAAAAAATATTGTAGGGTTTGGTAAAGTGACCCTTAACAATAACAATGAAATTGTTAAATCAAATAAAGACATATTCTTAGACTTTAATGCAATTGCAAAAGGATACTCAGTTGATTTAATTAATGATTTATTTATTAAAAGTGGCTATGAAAACTTTTTAATTGAGGTTGGGGGAGAAATTATAGCAAAAGGTATTTCCAACAAGGGAAATAGATGGAAAGTTGCAATTCAGAACCCATTAGAGATGAATAAATTCTACTCTGAAATATACCTTGACAATAAGTCTCTCGCAACTTCAGGTAATTATAGAAAGTTCAGAATCGATCCTGTAACTGGAGACAGATACACACATATTATAAATCCTATTACAGGTAAGTCAAGTTCTAACAATATTCTGAGCGCATCTGTTATATCTGACCTATGCATTACTGCTGATGGATGGGCAACTGCATTAATGTTAATGGATCCAAATCAAAGTACAGAAATTATAAATAATATAGATAATATAGAGTCACTGTTACTTGTTTCAAAAGATGGAAAAATTATTCCTGTAAAATCTAATGGATGGGATTTAATCACTAAATGATTTTCTAGCAATAGGAATTACATCATTTATCTGCAATCCATATTTTAATTTAATTTCTTCAGAAAAATTTTCAGTATAGTTCACCATCTCTACTTCAAATCCAGCTTTTTCTACTCTCTCTTTAAAGTCCAAACCATATTCTCTTACATGATCATACTGTCCAAAATATTTCTCTCTATCTTTCTTAGAAGTTATTGATTGATCCTCAAAAGTTTCATTTCTTTTAAAGTTAATAGGTACTTGAAGTATTGCAACTCCACCAGACTTTAAAACTCTAAAAATTTCATTTAATGCTTTTATATCATCATCAATATGTTCAAGAACATGATTACATATTATTAAATCAAAAGATTTATTCTCAAAATTCATTGATTTGAGATCTCCTTTTATATCTGCTAACGGTGATTTTAAATCAAAAGTTATGTAGTTCCAGTTTTGATTTTTTTTAAATTTTTTATAAAAAATTTGTTCTGGTGCAACATGCAAAACTTTTAGTTTTGAGTCAAGAAAATTTGTTTCGTTAACAAGGTATAACCAAAGAAGCCTATGTCTTTCCAAAGATAGTGTTCCAGGGGATAATGCATTTCTTCTTATTTTTTTATAACCATATGATAAAAATTTTGAGTATCCATTTCCATCAATTGGATCATAAAATCTTTTTCCTTTGAATATAATTTTTAAAATTGGTATAAAGTAGAAGCTATATTTTATTAGTAACTCTCTTGGTAAGAATGTTAATATATATTTCATCTATTAAAAAAAATTATTGAATTTATCTTCTTCGTTAGATTCAATGCCAAGAGCTTGGTAAATATATTTGAATGTTGATAATAACTCTGGCTTACTATCAATAACTGCAATATTATGTTCAAAATGTGCGCTCTGAAGTCCGTCGAGAGTCACAAAGGTCCAACCATCATCATTTATTTTAATTTTTTCAGTCCCAAGATTTATCATCGGTTCTATTGCCAATACTAAACCATTTTTGATAAGTTTTCCGGTACCTTTTTTTCCATAGTTTGGAACTTCTGGTAATTCATGAAGACTTTGACCTAATCCGTGTCCCACAAGCTCTCTTACAATTCCATAACCATAAATTTTAATATACCTTTCTATTGCATCACCTATATCACCAATTCTATTACTCTCTTTCATTGATTCAATTCCTTTGTAAAGTGATTTTTTCGTTACATCTAATAATTCTTGAACTTCTTTGGATACCTCACCTACAGAAAAAGTATATGCATGATCACCATAAAACCCATCTTTTAGAACTCCACAATCTATTGAAATTATATCACCATTTTTTAAAGGTGTATCACATGGAATACCATGTACAACTTCATTATTTATACTTACACATAATGTGTTTGGAAAATTATCATATCCCTTAAACCCTGGCTTAGCTTGATTGTCAAGTATAAATTCTTCTGCAATCTTGTCAAGATATAAAGAAGTTATTCCAGGTTTAATTTTCTCTGCCATTAAACCTAAGGTCTTTGAGACTAATTGGGCACTTTCCCTAATTTTTTTAATTTCATTTAGATCTTTTAGTATCATTCTACAAAATATACATGTTTATAGTCTTCATCATTTATAATTTTGAGAATATCATTCTCTAGACTCTCCTTTGGAAATTCGACTATTCTATTAACCTCAATATTATCTAAATTAAAAATAATCGTTGGTGTATTGGTGATATTTTTGTTTACTTCATAACCCATTTCAGACTCTTTATTTGGATTAAGTAAAATAATTTTTAATTTATTTTCGGGAAAATTAAGCTCCTTTAGAATTTTAATTAATCTAGGTATTTCTCGCTGAGAGTCATGGCATAATGTATTCATGAATATTTCAATTTCATAATTATATAACTCAGAGAAATTATCTATATCTATTTTTTCAACTGTATAGTTTTCAAAATTTTCATTAAACCAATATGTTTTAGGTGAGTTTTTTAAATAATCTATATCTACTACTCCTTCTTCTAAAAGATAATTTTGATTCTGAGAGCAGCTTGTAAATAAAATAGCTATAAATAATAAATATATCTTTTTCATATTAGTAATGATTCCCCTTCCATCTCTATAGGAGTTTCTATACCAAGAATATCAAGTATAGTTGGAGCAATATCTGCTAGCACTCCATTGTTAATTTCTTTGTTTTCAAAATTAACTAGAATTATAGGTACTGGATTGATAGTATGTGAAGTGTTTGCCGAGCCATCATCATTAATCATTCTCTCACAATTGCCGTGATCAGATATAACAATTGATATATATCCTTCTTTGGTAGCTTCATTTATAATACTTCCAAGATGATTGTCTACTGCTTCGCAAGCTTTAACTGCAGCAGTAAAATTTCCTGTATGTCCTACCATATCAGGATTAGCAAAGTTCAAGCATATAAACTCAAATTTACCTTTTTTGATTTCTCGTATTACATTTTTAGTTACTTCATCAGAGCTCATCTCAGGTTTAAGATCATAGGTAGCTACTTTTGGTGATGGACATAAAATTCTTTCCTCATTTTTGAATTTTTTCTCATTCCCACCATTAAAAAAGAATGTCACGTGTGGATATTTTTCGGTTTCAGAAATTCTTAGTTGATTAAAATTATTTTTAGAAATTACCTCTCCAAGAGTATTCTTAAGAACCTTATTCTCAAAAATTGGTTTTGCAATTTTAAAATTTTCATCATAATTAGTAAGTGTGTATAAATTACTCACAGATTTAGTCATTTCGTGATCTAGATAATCCTTTTCACATAAGGCGGATGTTAGCTGTCTACCTCTATCAGTCCTATAATTAAAAAATATTACCGTATCATTAGAATTTAGTTTATGAATTGGATTGCCACCTGAATCTACCTTCAAAAGTGGTGCTATAAATTCATCTGTTACTCCTCTTGAATATGAATTATTTATATCATGTGTCAAATCAGTTGACTTGGTTCCAAGAGAATTTGAAATTAGATCATACGCTTTCTTAACTCTCTCCCATCTATTATCCCTATCCATTGAATAGTATCTGCCAATTATAGTTGCAAGTTTACCTCCATTTTTTTTACTAAAAGTTTCAACAGATTTTATAAAATCAATTCCAGATTTTGGATCAACGTCTCTACCATCAGTAAATGCATGTATATAGATTTTATCTTTAATCTCGGATAACGATAAAATAATCTCTTTTAAATGGTCTATATGAGAGTGAACACCCCCGTCTGAAACTAGACCCATTAAATGGACATTTGAAGAATTTTTTTTAGTATAGTTAATTATATCATTAAATTGATTTTTATTTCTAAACTCACCTTCTTTAATACTGTTATTAATTTTAAGAAGATCTTGCAGTACAATCCTTCCCGAACCAATATTCATATGACCAACTTCACTGTTTCCCATTTGACCTTTTGGTAAACCAACTTTTTCACCGTGAGTTATTAAAAAATTATTTGGGTAATTCTCAATTAACGAATTAAAATTTGGAGTGTTTGCCTTGTCAGGTGCAGATGCATCTTTGTTATCTGCAATTCCCCATCCATCAAGAATTAATAGTAATACTTTCTTGTTCAATTTTTTGTTTAAAGATACAAATATCATTAAGTAGATTTGTTAATATGATTAGGAAAAAATATATTGTTATATAATATGTTAGAGGGTAAAGTATATAAATCAACAGGGAGTTGGTACTTAGTAAAATCAAAAAATAAATTTTTTGAATGTAGAATAAAGGGAAAAATTAGACTTAAGGATATCTCTACTACAAATCCAATATCAGTTGGTGATGATGTAATATTTGAAACAGAAGATCAAAATACTGGTATTATTTCAGATATTTTACCTAGATCAAATTATATAATAAGAAAATCAGTAAAACTTTCCAAACAGTATCATATAATTGCCTCTAATATCGATTTATCAATACTAGTTGTTACCCTTGATAACCCTGTAACAACAAATAATTTTATTGATAGATTTTTAGTTACCTGTAAGGCTTATGACATTCCTGTTATTTTGGCCTTTAACAAAATTGATACCTTTCAAAAAAATGAAGATGATAAAATTAAAGAAATGATTAACATGTATAATCATATAGGATATAATTGTGATTTAATCTCGGCCAAATTTGGGAACGGATTAGATAATTTAATTGCAAAAATGAAAAACAAAACCTGTATGATATCTGGTCATAGTGGAGTGGGTAAATCAACTTTAATCAACTATATATCACCAGGATTAAGTCTGAAGACAAAAGAAATATCATCTTCGCATAATCAAGGTCAACACACAACCACCCATGCAGAAATGTTTGATCTAGATTCAAATATAAGGGTAATAGATACTCCTGGGATAAGAGGGTTTGGTCTAGTAGATATTTCAAAAAATGAACTTGGGGATTTTTTTCCAGAATTTTTTAAAGCAAAAGACAAATGTAAATTTAAAGATTGTCTACATCTAGATGAACCAAATTGTAATATAAAAAGTGAAATAACTAATGGTGAAATATTTGAATCAAGATATAATACTTATTTAGATATGTTGAAAGACCATAATATTTATAGAAAATCCGATGAAAGTAGTAATTCAGAGAGTTAATAAGTCTTCAGTTGAGATAAATAATAAGATTAAATCTGAAATTCAAAAAGGATTACTTGTCTTAATAGGAATTGGTTTAGATGATAATAAACAAGATGTAGAATGGTTAGTTAATAAAGTTTTAAACCTAAGAGTATTTAATGACTCAGAAGGAGTTATGAATAAATCCTTACTGGATATAAATGGTGAATTACTTCTAATTTCTCAATTTACTCTGCTAGCCTCAACCAAGAAAG
Organism: Flavobacteriaceae bacterium; assembly: GCA_016780245.1. Taxonomy (GTDB): domain Bacteria; phylum Bacteroidota; class Bacteroidia; order Flavobacteriales; family Flavobacteriaceae; genus Marisimplicoccus. The sequence goes on from JADHME010000005.1 coordinate 44,437, forward strand.
GAAATAGGCCATCTTATATAAAGTCTGCTAATCATCAAATTGCAATCCCTCTCTATGAGCATTTTATTAAGACTTGTAAAGATCAGATTGATGATAAGGTAAAAACTGGAACTTTTGGTGCTGATATGAAAGTTTCACTTATTAATGATGGACCTGTAACAATAATAATTGATTCAAAAAATAAAGAGTAATATTACATTACAATTACTTCTTCTTCAAGTTCAATATCAAATTCATTAAATACTGAGTCCTTAATTCTTTTAGCAAAATTTATAATTTCATTCCCGGATGCATTGCCTAGATTAATTATTACTAAAGGCTGATTCTTATAGACACCTACATTTTCATCATTAATTTTTTTAAAGCCACATTTATCAATTAACCATGCAGCTGGAACTTTAAAATAATTTGAATCAGTTTTAAAGAAAGGAATTTCAGTAAATTTTTCTTTAAGTTTTTGAAATTTAGAATAGCCTATAATAGGGTTCTTAAAAAAACTTCCACAGTTACCATATTGTTTTGGATCTGGTAGTTTAGAGTTCCTAATTTTAATTACCTCATTTGAGATTTTCTTTAAATCTATGTCAGATTCTGAAAGATTACTCAAATCTGGATAATCAATATTATATAAATGATTTGATTTTGTTAGATTAAATCTAACAGAAGTTATTATAAACTTATTCTTAAGTTTTTTTTTAAAAATGGATGATCTGTAAGTAAATTGACAATCTGACTTACTTAAGTTAACTTTATCAAGAGAGTCAATCATTATACCTGAGCAACTATCGAATACATCTTCTAACTCAACACCATAAGCTCCTATGTTTTGAATTGGAGAAGCACCAACATTACCAGGAATTAATGACAAATTTTCAATACCACCAAAATCTTTATCAACTGCCCACTCAACAAATCTATGCCAGTTCATGCCAGCAGAAACTTCAACTTGAACTTTGTCAGGACCTTCGTCTAAGATCTTTATACTTTCTTCTTTTAGATTAATAATAGTTCCTTCATAATGCTTTGTAAATAATATATTACTTCCGCCTCCAAGAATAAATAGATTGTTATTTAACTCTTTGTTGTTTAATACCTCTAAGAGATCATTAGTGTTACTTGACTCAACTAACACATCACAACTAGCATCTAAATTAAATGTATTGAGCTTTTTTAATGAAGCATTTTTATTTACAATCATAAGCTATCCAATAAACTCTTTAAGACCTAGTTTAATAATCTTTATTGCATTTTTTAATTTTTCTGAATTTAGAACAAATGCAATTCTTACTTCATCTTTTCCGTAATTTTCAGAACTATAAAAACCTGAAGCTGGAGATAGCATTACACTTTGATTTTTATATGAAAAATCTGTCAAAAGAAACTTTGCAAAATCTTCTGCATTTTCAATTGGTAACTTTATAATAGAATAAAATGCACCCATTGGATTAGAAAACTTAATATTATCAATTTGACTTAATTCATTAATAACAACTTCTCTTCTTTTATAGTATTCCTTTATTACATTTTCTATATAGTCTTCTCTTGAATTTAGAGCATGATTCGCAGCAATTAATGCTAAAGTAGGAGGAGATAATCTAATAAGAGCAAACTTTAAACAAGTCTGTATGAATTCAGAGTTTTTAGATACAATAAATCCAATTCTAGCACCACACAGACTGTATCTTTTAGAAGTTGAATCAATTAAAATAGCATTCTCAGAAAATTTTTCATCTTCAAGAATTGAAAAATGCTTAGTATCTGTATAAATAAACTCTCTATAAACCTCATCAACAACTATGAATAAATCATTTTTTTTAGCAAGATTGGCAATGTTTGTTATTTCCTCTTGGGAGTAGACATATCCAGTAGGATTACAAGGATTACATAATAAAATTGCTTTTGTTTTACTATTAATCTTCTTTTCAAATTCATGAATTGATGGTAAAGCAAAATTATCATCAATTTTTGATGTAATTGGAATAACATTAACATCAGAAGCGAATGCGAAACCATTATAATTGGCATAAAAAGGTTCAGGGATAATTACCTCATCACCGGGATCACAAATAGAATTCATTGTAAATGAAAGGGCTTCGCTGGCACCAACAGTAGTTATAATATCATCAGGAGAAACATATATACTATGTTTTTTGTAATAATTGCAAACATTGTTTCTAAATTCAAGTGATCCTTGAGAATATTCATATTTTAATAAATCTAAATCGGTTTCCTTAACTGCATTAAGAGATTCAACTGGAGATTTTATATCAGGCTGACCAATATTTAAATGAAGAATTTCAATTCCTCTTTTTTTTGCATCATCAGCATATGGTACAAGTTTTCTAATTGGTGAAGGAGGGATCTTATTACCTTTTTTTGATATTGATGGCATTTATTTAACTTAATTTTGTAAATATACTTCAAGGTATGTTATTTTTGTTTTACTTTAAAATATTTATCATCTGATGCCAATTCCTTCTAAATATGAACATATTGAAATTGAAAAGAAATGGTATTCATATTGGATGGAAAACAATCTTTTTAAATCTATTCCAAATGATAAAGAACCATTTACAATTGTAATACCTCCTCCAAATGTTACAGGACTTCTTCATATGGGTCACATGCTTAACAATACTATCCAAGATATATTGGTTAGGAGGGCTAGGATGTTAGGTAAGAATGCATGTTGGGTTCCTGGTACTGATCATGCATCGATTGCAACTGAAGCAAAAGTTGTTGAGAATCTAAAGGAAAAAGGAATAAATAAGTTAGATATTTCTAGGGATGAATTTTTAAAATATGCATGGGATTGGACTGAAAAATATGGTGGCGGAATACTTGAACAATTAAAAATGTTGGGATGTTCATGTGATTGGGACAGAACTAAGTTTACATTGGATGATGAGATGTATGAATCTGTTTTAATTGCATTTAAAATTCTTCATGATAAAGGATTAATTTATAGAGGATACAGAATGATTAACTGGGATCCAAAGGCTAAAACTACTGTCTCTGATGAGGAAGTAAATTATGTTGAGGAACAATCAAATTTATACTATCTAAAATATAAAATCGTGGATTCAGATCAAGAGATGATTATCGCAACAACAAGACCTGAAACTATATTTGGTGATACTGCAGTATGTGTTAATCCTAAAGATAAAAGATATAAATCCATGATTGGTAAACAAGCTATTGTTCCAATTTGTGACAGAAAAGTACCAGTAATTGCTGATCCTTATGTTGATGTTGAGTTTGGAACAGGATGTCTTAAGGTAACCCCTGCTCATGACATAAATGATTATAATCTAGGAAAAAAACATAACCTAGATACTATAGATATTTTTGATACTAATGCTAATCTTAATCAACATGGTCTTCATTATGAAGGCAAAAATAGATTTGTTGTCAGAAATGAAATGGAAGATGAGCTTATTAAAAATAAATTATTAATAAAAAAGGAAAATTATGTCCATAATGTTGGTAGATCAGAAAGAACAAATTCTGTGATTGAGCCCAAAATTTCAAAACAATGGTTTTTAAAGATGGATGAAATAACTAAGCCAGCTATTATAAATGTATTAGAAAACGAAAACATAAAGTTCTTCCCTAATAAATTCAAATCAACATATAAGTACTGGCTTGAAAATATAAAAGACTGGAACATATCAAGACAGCTATCTTGGGGTCATCAAATCCCTGTTTTTTATTATGGTAACGATGATAATTATATAGTTGCTACTTCAAAAGAAGAAGCTCTTAAAAAAGCAAACGAAGACTTAAAATTAAATTTAAAAGATTCAGATCTGAGTCAGGATCAAGATGTACTTGATACTTGGTTCTCTTCTTGGTTATGGCCAATCTCTGTATTTGATGGAATTAGAAATCCTGATAATGAAGAAATCAAATATTATTACCCTACACAAGATTTGGTTACAGGTCCTGATATAATCTTTTTTTGGGTTGCAAGAATGATAATTTCAGGTTATGAATTTAGAGACGAAAAACCATTTTCTAATGTATACTTTACTGGAATTGTTAGAGATAAACTTAGAAGAAAAATGTCTAAACAACTTGGTA
>JADHME010000034.1 GCA_016780245.1 Flavobacteriaceae bacterium
TTTTAGACCTGGTAGCTCAGTTGGTAGAGCATCTCCCTTTTAAGGAGAGGGTCCTGGGTTCGAGCCCCAGCCAGGTCACTACCCTATTTTTTAAGCCTACGTGGTGAAATTGGTATACACGCTACCTTGAGGGGGTAGTGAGCTTAAGCTCGTGCTGGTTCGAGTCCAGTCGTAGGCACTTTATTTCCTTTTAAACAGACTCTTAACTCTTGAAAATATTCCTTTTGATTTAGGTTTTTCATCCTCTACTTTCTCCTTAACAACTTCTTCTACTTTCTCCTTAACAACTTCCTCTACTTTCTCCTCAACAACTTCCTCTACTTTCTCCTTAACAACTTCTTCTACTTTCTCCTTAACAACTTCCTCTACTTTCTCCTTAACAACTTCCTCTACTTTCTCCTTAACAACTTCTTGTGCTTTTTGTTCTATATTTTCCTTTTGCTTAGAAACCTCACTCATCATTTTTTCTTCCATTTCCTTACCTTTTTTAAATACAAAAGTTTTTTCAAGATTTCTATTAAATAACTCAGAGTCAAATTCTCCATCTCCTTTCTTTAAACTATGCCATTCACCATTCTCATAAACATCTATATCTAGGTTATTTATGCTCATAGGACTAAAAGTTGCGTACCATTCAGTTGGATCAGCTCCTTTTGACTTACCAATTTCTGCCATTTTTTCCCATAACATAGGATTTACCTTAGATTTATGCTTATACTTTGCAAATGTTACAAATAATGAATTGAGATTAGTAACAAGCCTTGCACATCCTATATACTTTTCAAATTCTTCAGGTGTGTTTAAATCAAATTCTTTATTTCCATCATTAAATCTTTTAAATGCTGAGTATTCCCATTTATTGTTTGTAGAGAACCACAAACCTGGCTTCTTTACCTTAAGCATTTTTTCAGTCTGAGAAGTTAGTACTTTACCAACTTTAAAAATTTCTATAAGATGAGATAATGATGTATAGTGATATAGTAAAGTTTTTTCCATATTCAAAGATATGAATTGATTTACTCATTTTACGTATTTTTGTTATATGAAATCTATCTTTGATAAAGTATCAGAAGACTCAAGTAAAATCGTAATTAAACGATATAGTACTTCTTTTTATTTCTCAAGTAGTTTATTGTCAAAATCCATAAGGCAAGATATTTTTAATATTTATGGTTTTGTTAGACTTGCGGATGAGATTGTTGATACATTTCACGATTTCCCTAAAAAAAAACTATTAAATGAGTTTGAGGAGGAATTATGGAGGAGTATAGAGAATAAAATTAGTTTAAATCCAATTCTTAACTCATTTCAAAATACTGTAAATAGATATTCTATTCCAAAGGATTTAATTAGATCATTTCTAGATAGCATGAAAATGGATTTAGAAAAGAAGGAATATAACTCTGTAGAAGAATATAAAAAATATATTTATGGATCTGCAGATGTTGTTGGTTTGATGTGCTTAAAGGTATTTGTTAAGGGTTCTGAGGCTTTATATTCAGACCTTAGCGATTATGCTATATCTCTTGGATCAGCATTTCAAAAGGTAAATTTTTTAAGAGATCTTAAAGATGACTCAAATATTTTAAAGCGTGTTTATTTTCCAAATGTCAATATGGATGATTTTAATGAAGAATCTAAAAAAGAAATTATTAATGAAATTGAATTAGATTTTAAAAATGCAATAAAAGGAATAGCTAGATTACCGAAGAATTCTCGCTTTGCAGTTTACATAGCATATAGGTATTATAATAAGCTACTCAAAAAACTTAAGAGAACATCTTCAGAAAATATTGTTAAAAAGAGAGTAAGAATTCATAATTTCCAAAAGTTTACTGTTATTGCTCGTTCTTATGTTAAATATCAATTAAATTTAATTCAATGGATATAGTTATATGGATCTTTACTTTGATTGTAACCTTTATTGTAACTGAGTTTACTGCTTGGTTTAACCATAAATATATTATGCATGGCCCTTTGTGGATTCTTCACAAAGACCATCATAAAAAAGAACATAATTCTTGGTTTGAAAGAAATGATTTATTTTTCTTTTTCTATGCTTTTCTAAGCTTTAGTTTTGTTGTTCTTTGGGGTGAAGGCTTTTGGCTAGGACTCCCAATTGCTATTGGCATAGGACTTTATGGTCTGGCATATTTTATTGTTCATGATGTTTTTATTCATCAAAGATTTAAGATGTTTAGAAATATTGATAATAAATTTGCACGAGGAGTCAGAAGAGCACATAAAATACATCATAAAAACATAAATAAAGAGGGAGGGGAATGCTTTGGAATGTTAATTGTTCCTTTCAAATATTTTAAATAACTACTCTTTTTTCCAATTAAAAACAAAGTTACAGTAATTGCTATCTGAGTTAATGTTTACGTAGGTTTCATTAATCTTGTCCTCCATCCACCTCTTAACAGTCTTTAATTGCTTTTCAGTTAAAGCTAAATCTTTAATCTTCACGTAATCTTTAGAGAAATCTGCAACATGTTCATCAAATCTATTAGTAACTTTTAAAATCTTGTATTTAGATATAAAGTTATCAGAGTTGTCAAGAAGAGGCATACTCATTTGATTATCCTCAAGATCTTTTACCTGAGAGTATAGAAGAGGATCCATTTTAGTAAGCTCAAATCTAGTGTCATTTGTACTTGGATTAATTATAACACCTCCATTTAACCTAGTCTCTTTTTCGTCTGAAAACTGAAGTGCTGCATCTGAAAAAGTAATTTCACCATTTGATATACTTTCTCTTATTCTATCAATTTCCTCTTTTGCAGCGTTCATCTCAGCTTCGGAAATTTTAGGAATAAGAAGTATGTGTCTGACATCGATTTCCTGACCTCTAACCTTATCTAATTGAATAATGTGCCAGCCAAATTGTGATTTAAAAGGTTGAGATATTTCACCTTCTGTAAGACTAAATGCAACATCCCTAAATGTTTTATCTTCTCTAGGTTTTTTTCTATTTAAAGTATAACGACCACCTTTACTTCTTGAACCTGGATCCTGAGAATATAAAAGAGCTTTAGAAGCGAAGCTCATACCACCTTCAAGGATATCCTCTCGAAATAACTTCAACTGATTTTCAATTCTAAGGTTTTCTTCATCGGAAACTTTTGGTTCAACAACAATCTGTGCAATTTCTAATTCAGTACCAAAAATAGGAAGATCAATTTTAGGAATTGCATTAAAGAACTGTCTAACTTCTTCAGGAGTTATTTCAACTTTCTCCACAATTTTCTGCTGCATCATCTCGGATAGTCTCTGTGTTTTGTTTATTTCAAATAATTCATCTCTAAATGATATTTCATCTCTTTTATTGTAAAACTCAAGAACTTTTTCTATACCGCCTAGTTGCTCTGTGAAGTATTCAATTTGTCTATCAACATAATCATATATTTCATTATCAGACAATTCTAAACTATCTTGAATTGCATGGTGAGCATATAATTTATCTTCCATTAATTTACCTAGAAGCTGACACTTTGAAGTTCCTCTTGTGGAAAGTCCCTGAGACTCCATGTCAATAAGAACTTTATCTATGTCAGAGTCTAGGATAATAAAATCCCCTACCACAGATGAAATACCATCAACTTTTATTCTCTCTTGTGAGAATGATAGTTGAAATAAAAGAATTAACAATAGACTATTTAAAAACTTCATATTTACTAGATTTTAAGGCATCATTCAAAATTTCTTTATTAATATTTTGAATTAAGTTAAGTTTTCTTTGGTTAATAACATTTGATTTAATTCTATCGTAAAGATAAGATAATGGAGGAATATTTCCTGATTTTAGCAGATCCTTAACAATGAAGTAATTTGTATATTGATCATCCTCAAATTCATAAAGTCTATTTATTCTCATATAATTAGATTTATTTTTTTGATTTATAAATTCAATAGAAGAAATTACCTCCCTTTCTGTAAACCACATAGTATCATTTATTTTTAAATCTGCAAATTGAAAATTAAGTGAATCAAGGAATTCTCTATCACTTTCATTAAGTCTTTGAATGTACCTCCTTATTCTACCAATATTAATATTATCGCTAGGAACTTTGAGATACCTATACTTTAAAAGATTTTCGTTAAGCTTAAAATTATCAATGTTTCTGTTATAAAATAATTCAATTTCTTCGTCGGTGACAATTGAATCTATTCTAGAATTAACAATTAAGTCCTTGTAAGAATTAATATAAAGATCAACTTTATATTTTTCAACTAATAGGTCAAGGTCATTTTTTTTTGATTGAGAAAGATTAGATAGAGATAAATCATATAAGATTTTTTCTTTAGCCCATGTTTCAATATAATTAAGGTACCTAAGTATACTATCTTCTTCAGATGAAAATGAAGGCAACTGGTTTTCATACAAAAAGTTCTCACCAGCTCTAGCAATTAAATCATTTGAATTATTATCGCTAATAGTTGAACAAGTAGTCAATAATAATGCAGTAAATATAAATAAGTATCTTTTCAATGACTATAATTTAGGAGGACTATAATTAGGAGCCTCCTTTGTAATTGATACATTATGAGGATGGCTTTCCCTAATTCCTGATCCTGTAATTTTTACAAATTTAGATGAATTTTTAAGTGATTCTATGTCTTTAGATCCGCAATAACCCATTCCAGATCTCAAGCCACCCACAAATTGGTGAATGCTTTCATTTAATTGACCTTTATAAGGAACCCTACCAACAATTCCTTCAGGGACTAGTTTTTTATGATCAGATTGATCTGACTGGAAATAGCGATCTTTACTACCTTTTTGCATTGCTTCGACTGATCCCATCCCTCTGTATGTTTTAAACTTTCTACCATCATAAATAACAGTTTCACCAGGCGATTCTTCAGTTCCAGCTAGAAGAGATCCTAGCATAACAGTATCAGCACCAGCAGAAATTGCTTTTGGAATATCACCAGTGAATTTAATTCCACCATCAGCTATTAGCGGAATTGATGAATTTTTTAATACTTCCGCAACATTTATAATTGCAGATAATTGAGGATATCCAACTCCAGCTACAACTCTTGTAGTACATATTGAACCTGGTCCAATTCCTACCTTAATTGCATCAGCACCATTTGCTTTTAAATATTCAGCAGCATCAGCCGAGGCAATGTTACCAACGATAATATCTATATCAGTATACAAATCTTTAAGACTCTTTAGAACATCTCCTACTCTACTAGAATGTGCATGAGCAGTATCAACAACAATAGCATCTACTCCACTATCAACAAGTTTTTTAGCTCTTTTTTTATAGTCACTGTCAGTACCAATTGCAGCAGCTACCATTAATCTTCCTAATTTATCTTTATTAGAAATTGGTTTTTCAGAGTGTTTGTTTATATCTCTAAATGTAATTAGACCCATTAATATACCTTTTGAATCAACAACAGGTAATTTTTCAATTTTATGAGTTTGTAAAATTTCTTCAGCTTGTATTAATGATGTACCTACATTAGTTGTAATCAAATTTTTACTTGTCATTACATCAGAGAGTTTCTTTGAATTGTCTTTTTCAAACCTTAAGTCACGGTTAGTTACAATTCCAATTAACTTATCAGAATTTGAAACAATTGGAATACCTCCAATTTTATATTTTTTCATATTATTTTTTGCATCTATAACCAGAGAGTCTTTTGAAAGAGTTACCGGGTCTATAATCATTCCTGATTCAGCTCTTTTTACTAACCTAACTTCATTGGACTGGTCTTCGATAGATAGATTCTTATGTATTACTCCAATACCACCTTCACTAGCAATAGCAATAGCCATTTTACTTTCTGTAACTGTATCCATAGCAGCAGAAACTATAGGAATATTTAGGTTAATATTTCTACTGAATTTTGTTTTTAAGGAAACATCTGACGGAAGGACTTCTGAATAAGCAGGGACAAGCAGTACATCATCATATGTTAGTCCTTCTCCTACAAATTTTGATTTAGACATAAGCAATTAATTATAAACTAATTGCATGCAAATATACAAATTTAAATCAAGTAAGGTCTATATAAGTATTAGCAGGCCTATTATAATAAAAACCAAAGATTTAAGGTACTTAAGCATATTATTCTTGGAGTCAATACTTGTATACTTTATCAATTTATTAGCTATTAATGAAACAGAAACAAAAACAAGTAATGCTTGAAATATAAAAACAAAGCCTAATAGAAGAAATTGATTTGAAATTTTAATTGTATCTGAAAACAAGAAGTTTGGAAAATAAGCTATAAAAAAGATTAAAACTTTTGGGTTTATAAGATTCATATAGAAACCTCTTAGAAACAGTTTACTATTCAAGCTATTGTTAATTTTATTTTCCGACTTTACCTCTATGTAAGCTAGATAGAAGAGGTACATAGTCCCAAAATATTTTAAAAAAGTAATTAGCGATTTATTACTCTCAATTAATGCGGAAAGCCCAAAAACCAGAAACATTGTATGAAATATTAATCCAGTACACAAACCTAAAGAGGTTATTATTCCATTTTTTCTCTTATCTAGGCTTTGATTAACAACGAATAAGATATCTGGACCTGGCATCAAGGTTAGAGCTAATGATGATATAAGAAACAATAATATTTCCTGCATTTTATGAATTTAATTATTATTTATATTTGAGCCCAAAATATTTATATGAATAACATTTCTCAAAATCTTGAACCACTTAAAAATAAATTAAGAAACCACCCTCTATATAATTCTATTGAAAGTATTGAAGATCTAAAAATTTTTACAAATGCTCATGTTTATGCTGTATGGGATTTTATGTCACTATTAAAATTTTTACAAATTAATTTAACAACTATTTCAGTTCCATGGTATCCAAGTAATAATACTTCTACTGCTAAACTTATTAACGAAATTGTTGCTGGCGAAGAAACAGATGAAAATGAACAAGGAAAACCAATGTCACATTTTGAAATGTATTTAGATTCAATTGAATCATTTGGTGTTAAAACTGATCTTATATTAAATAATATTAACTCATTAAACTCATTAAATACAATTAATAATGATATAGAAAAACTTGAAATAAAAAACTATATCAAAGATTTTTTAAAATTTACATTTTCAGTAATTAATAAAGGTAAAATTCATGAAGTGGCTGCAGTATTTACTTTTGGTAGAGAAGACCTTATTCCTGATATGTTTATGCCTCTATTGGAAGGAATAAATTCAAAAAATAATAAATTGAATAAATTAATTTATTACTTTAAACGTCATATTGAAGTTGATGGTGATATGCATGGACCTATGTCTATGGAAATGCTCTCTTGTTTATGCAATAATGATGAAAAAAAAATATCAGAAGCAAAATCAATTTCAGAAAAAGCCCTTCTTTCCAGAATATCCTTATGGGATGGCATAGAAAATGAAATAAAAACCAAGAAAAATTACTATGAAAAAGTTTAATTTATTTATACTAACTCTATTTATCTCAAATGTATTCTCGCAAGATATTTCAAATAAGTATGCTGAAACTATTACATCTGAGGAATTAAAATCTCTTCTATATGAGTTTGCATCTGATAGCTTTGAGGGAAGAGAAGCTGGAAAAGAAGGACAAAAAAAAGCCGTAGAATATATTAGAGATTTTTATTCAAAAAATGATATAGAACCAGCAAAAGGATCAGAGAATTATTTTCAAAAAATGCAAATTACTCTTCCTGGAAAAATGGTAACAATACCATATAAATTTCCTGACTCTGTTAGAGGCTTTATAGAAAAGGGTGATCTAGAAAAATTAAAACAGTATCTCCCTGACTCTAGTGATTTAAGAAATTTAGAAGAGTATGATGAGATTTTAGATACTGAGAATGTGGCAGCTATTATTAAAGGATCTGTTTATCCAAATGAATACATTGTTATTACAGCTCATTTAGATCATGTTGGAAAAAGAGGAGATAATATTTATAATGGAGCAGATGATGACGGTTCAGGATCAATGGCTCTATTAGAGATAGCCCAGGCATTTAAACTTGCAGAGTTAAATGGTGATGGTCCTAAAAGATCTATAGTTTTACTTCATGTAACTGCTGAAGAAAAAGGTCTAATTGGATCAAAATTTTATACAGATAATCCTTTATATCCTCTTGAGGATACAATAACTAACTTAAATGTTGATATGATTGGAAGGACAGATCCAACAAGAGATTCAGATAATGATAATTATATTTATCTAATTGGTACTGACAGGTTAAGCACTATGTTACATGAAACATCTGAAAAAGTAAATAAAAATACTGTTGATCTTGAATTAGATTATAGATTTAATGCCTGGGATGATCCAAATAGATTCTATGAAAGAAGTGATCATTACAACTTTGCTAAAAATAATATTCCAGTAATATTTTACTTTAGTGGTACCCACGAAGATTACCATGGCCCAGGTGATACACCTGATAAAATCAGATATGATCTTTTAACAAAAAGAACTAAATTGATATTCCATACTGCATGGGAGATAGCTAATATGGATGATAAAATTGTAATTGATTAAATTTTTAAATATGGGAAGTAATTTTTTTGGAAATAAAAATGATAACCGAGAAACAAATGGCAAGAGGTTATTTAAGAAAAAAAAGTCTAAATCAAAAAATAAGGTTTCTTTAAATTCTAATACAAAAAGTAAAGCTCAAAGTAAAGGTTTTGCAAACCCTGGTAGTTCAGGGGTAAGAAAAGTTGGAAGAGGAGGATAATTCTAATTTTTTAAATTATTGAAATGAAAAGTTGGCATTTGATTAGTGTTACATTTATAGCTACAGCAGCTATATCTTTCTACAATAATGATTTTAAACTTTCATATAGTGTTATTATAAATCTAGAATAGTATAAGTTACTTATGATAAAAAAGTTAATTTTTAATAAAATAAGATGATTAGGAATTTAAATTTACTTATCCTTTTTTTAGGAATTCAATCGATCTTTAGTCAAATACCTGAAGGCAAAGATGTTGTTAGCTCTATTTACATATATGACTTAGGAAAAAAACAGCCAATTAAATTAAAGACAATTGAAAGACATTTAGAAGCACCTAATTGGTCTGTTGATGATCAATTTCTATTAATAAATAGTCTGGGAAAGCTTGAGAAGTATGACTTAAATGGTAATTTTATAGATTATGAGGATACCGGTAAATTAAAAATGTTAAATAATGATCACGGATATTCTTTTGATGGCAAAAATTTATTTTTTTCAACAGGTATTTCTGAATTTGATGGACATTCTTCTTTTATCTACATGAAATCTTTAGATGAAAATAAAATAGAATTATTAACTGATCTAACCCCATCTTATTGGCATGGAGTATCACCTGATGGAAAATATATAGTCTACTGTGCTGAAAGGGGTGGTGAGTACGATGTCTATAAATTAGATATTGAAACAAAAAATGAAGTTAGACTAACTTTTAATGAGGGCCTAGATGATGGTCCAGAATATTCTCCAGATGGTAAGTACATCTATTATAATTCATTTAAAACAAATTCAATGCAGATTTGGAGAATGTTCCCTGACGGTTCAAATCAGGAACAAATGACTTTTGATAGTTATTCAAATTGGTTTCCACATATTTCACCTAAAAACGATTATGCCGTAGTAATAAGTTACATAGAAAATCAGGGACAAAGTCATCCATTTGGGAGAATGGTAAAACTTAGATTACTAAATTTAAAAGACAAATCAATTGTTGACTTAACTGAACCATTTTACGGAGGTCAAGGTACTATAAATGTTCCCTCTTGGAACAAGGAAGGGACTAAATTTGCCTATATTACATATAACCTAAAAGACAAATAGCTCATATACTCAATTTTCAAATTCCATAAAAGAAATATATACATATTAGCATTCTCTTATAGATAAGAATATTAATCTAAATGAAAATGTTGGAATGTATACTTGGAATACTAACCATTATATTGAAAATAGAAAGATGGCTGAAAATTCTTAGTTATTTTCTGCTAAAGAGTTGTAAATGTATTCTACACATTTTTTAATTTCTTCAATAGCATTTGAGCCTTCAGGTATATCATATTCAAGTTCAATAGTTAAAGTTCTATATATCAATTTTTTATGATTACATAGTAAAGGGTTTTTTTAACAAAAATGTTACTTCTTATTTTAAATTAAGCTCTAATTTGAGAGATTCTGAAAATTTTTTAAATAAGATTAATCTAAACAAGTTTTTAAATGGACAGAGGTTCATGACTACCCCCACACCCAATAAAAACACCCTAAACAAAACACCCCCAAAAGAACTATTTAAGTAACTTATTATTAGGCAGTTATGAGTTTATGACTCAAAAACTATTTGCTTGGGTGTTTTCATAGTATTAAGTTTAAAAATATTCTTAAGTTTGAATTATGAATAGAATAATCATAATTTTTTCGTTTTTTATTATTACATCATGTTCAACTGGATTAGGTAATGATGTTTCTAAACAAAACTTAGATAATGCTCAGAGTTTTCTTGATAATATCATAGCAAATCCTGATAAAGCAAAATCACTCTTGCATGAAGATTTTACATTCGCATGGATGGGAATAATAGAACAAGGTGGAGTAATATGGAACAAAGAAAATCTTTTCGATGAATATTTTGCTAATATAATTCCTGAGATACTACCAAATGGAATTGTTTTAACTACAACTGATTCAGTTTCAGATGAAAATGGTGTTGCAATCGTTCAAGTTGGTGACGCAGAAGGAAAGAATGGTGAGTATGATAATAATTATGTTTGGGTTTTTAAGTTTAAAGATGGATTAATATATTCGCTTAGAGAGTTCAATAGTGACATTTTGGTAGCTGAGAGACTTTATGACTATAAGCTTGTTCCAACAGAATAAATAAATTGTTTGTTTGGCTTATACTTTTTTAAAACTTGCTTACCCTCCTCCCACCAAAAGGATTATACACCAT
>JADHME010000035.1 GCA_016780245.1 Flavobacteriaceae bacterium
TTATAGAAATACCTTCTGTCTGCCTTAGCATCTATATCACCATATAGTATATCAGGCTTGATTCCTAATACCTCTTCTGAGTTTGCCCACCAAGTAAACTTATCTACAACTTGATCAACATCTTGATATAGATGAACCCATAGATAATTATAGTCTTCTGATGTGGCATTAAATGCTTTTAATAGAGCCCATGCACCAAGATTCCCTTTATCAACGGCATCTTGAGCAATTTTTTGCACGTATTCAGTTTGAATTTTCTCAAATGTTTCTACTTGATCCCCTGGTACTTGAACAGGATGAAAAACAGCAATTTGAGATGAAACTGAATAAAAAGTTAATAGAAAAATAAATAATATATTCCTTTTCATTTGTTAATTGATTTTAGGTTAAATCTAAATATAGTAATTATTTGAATATCAAATTAATCTGAATTTCAATTTCATTATTTATTTTTTGGAGTAAAAGAGAAGGTCGTTCGACATTAAAGTCTGAGAGGTTAATTATGAATTTACCTTTTAATGAAATATTATTATTTTCAGTTGATTTATCTAAAAGAACATTTAAATCTTTTTCAATACCATGAAAAGAAATAGTACCGGACACATTAATTACATTTATTGAGTCAATTATTTCTGTAGATCTAAAAATTATATTAGAAATTCTTAATGCGTCTAAAACTCTATACGAGTTACTATCAAGACTTGAGTTTCCACTTTTAAAATCTTTCACTTTAGCTATAACTCCAATTTTTAAAATTTGATTATCGTTAAGTTCAATTAAACCAGTAATGTTATCATTTGTTGCATCCCAATTATGGAGAAAGTGAGTACCGGAATAACTTATAGATGAAATTGAATTATCAATTCTCAGTATCTCTTGGGCAGAAAGAATATTTACAGATAGAACAAATATGAAAATTAATTTTTTCATTAAAAATCAAGTATAATTGTAATCATAGCAAGAGTATAACTTGCTACAGCAGTATATGCAGCATTTTTATGAATTTCTCGATACTTATCTGCTTCATATTGTTTGTCTGAGTATATATTGGTAACTATCATAGCTGGTAGATGAAGATTTGCTAAAATCTTGTGGAGTCTAATATTATTTAAGCCTTCCTTCTCTCTACTTACAAGTGGAGGAGGAGTAAACAAAGATAGTCCAGCTCCAGTGAAATATGATGCAGTTACAACTTTACCAAGGGTTTTGTGTTGATCATAAACACTATAATCACCATTATAAAGTTTGCCTCCGAGAATACCCTGATAAATCATACCAGCAAAAGTTATGTAACCTATTATTTGGTGAGCTTTCAGCATTTTTTCTCTGACTATAAGTTCCTTTTCTCTATTTTCCAGAGTAAGATTTGAAATACCAGTCTTTCTAAATAAACCCTTTTCACCCCATAAGATTTTCTGAGTAAAAATCATTTTTTCAGGAAGTAAAACAGGTTTTTCGACCTCAATTAGACTCTCAAATTCATCGAAAAAATCTTGAGTAAATGAATAATTTAAATTAAAAACAAGAATAAGTATCAATAACCAATATTTCTTCTTGCTTTCTATCATCTAAGTAGTTGTCACAGTTAGTGTATCTCCCGAAAGTGTTGCAGTATATCTTTTTAGTCCACCTGAAGTTGCACCAGAATTACAATCTTTAATTTCATTTCCATCAATAGAGAAACTGTTTCCGTGTCTACCACATTTAAACTGCTCATTTGTATATGACCAGTCATCCTTTGCTCCGTTGTGAGGACAACAATTATCAAAAGCTCTAAATTCTGTATTTGAAATTTTTAAAACTAGCATTCCTACTGATGTTAAATTTACAAAGTCTCCAGGACTATTTAAAGTGCTAAATGTTGAATTAGTCAAGTCAAGAGTTACAGTACTCCCACTAACACTTATTCCATTATTAGTTTGAGAACCACTAGTTTGAGTACCAGTTCCTTGATTACCACTACCAAATGTTTCGGAGGGAGAATTATTCGGACTAGAACTGTAAGATGATCCTTCATCGTCAGATTTTGAGCAAGCTTGAATGAATGATATTCCAAAAAAAGCAAACGTTACAGTTGGGCATGTATTTTGTAAAAATTTTCTTCTTTCCATAAAATTTATTCTAATATTGAATAAATCTAATATGTATATTTAGCAAAAAACTATAAATTAAAGAATTTAGTATTCTTTTAACTATGTATAAATGAGCAGAATTAATGTAGATAAAAACATCAAAGTTGCAGAGACTCTTCCCTCAGATTTTTATAAATCAAGCAAAGTATTTAATGAACTAAAGGATAAAGTTTTCTACAAATCATGGCAATTTATTGAACATAAATCTGTTCTGCCTGTAAATTCAAACGTTTACCCATTTGAGTTTATGAAAGACTACATAGAGGAACCATTAATTCTAGTAAAAGATGAAGAGGAAAATTTTAAATGCTTAACTAATGTTTGTACACACAGAGCAAATATAATAGTGAACGATCGATGTAATTTAACTGATTTAAGATGTATGTATCATGGTAGAAAGTTTCATTTAGATGGAAAGTTTAAATCTATGCCTGAATTTGATGATGCAAAAAATTTTCCTAGAGAAGACGACAATTTAAAGGAATTCTCCATTAGTAATTTTGGTCCATTTATCTTTGTGGGTTTAGAGCCTAAATATGATATTCAAAAGATATTTGACGAAATCTCAACTAGAGTTGGCTTTATACCCCTAGATAAGCTTCAATTTAGAGGAGACTTATCCAAAGATTATATTGTTAACTCTCACTGGGCACTTTATTGTGACAACTACTTGGAAGGATTTCATATTCCATTTGTGCATAATGATCTAAATAGTGTTCTTGATTATGGAGATTATGATACAGAAATATATGATAATTATAATTTGCAGGTTGGGTATGCTAAGGATGGTGAAGAAACATTTGAAATTCCTAAATCACATATTGATTATGGAAAAAATGTTGCAGCATACTATTACTGGCTTTATCCAAATATTATGCTTAATTTTTATCCATGGGGTTTATCAATTAATATTGTAAAACCCATTAATATTAAAAAAACAAAAGTTCAATTTTTATCATATGTATATGATGAATCAAAACTAGATTTAGGAGCAGGGGCTTCATTAGACAAGGTTGAAAGAGAAGATGAATTTGTTGTAGAGGGTGTTCAAAAAGGTATCAACTCAAAATTTTATAAAGCTGGCAGATTCTCTCCTTCTAAAGAAAAAGGTGTTCATCATTTTCACACTTTATTATCAAACTCATATAACTCATAATTATGAAAAAATATTTATTAATTTATATACTTACTATTAATTTCTTAACAGCTCAAAATTATGAAGTAGATAAAGATAGAATTATAGACTTATTTGAAAATTTAAAACAATTAGGTACAAATGAAAATGGAGGAAATGATCGAATTGCATATAGTGATTATGATATTGAGGCAAGAAAATATCTTTCAAATAAGTTAGAAAATATTGGAGCAAAAGTTTACACAGATTTTGCAGGAAATCTAATTGCCAACTACAATCCTTCAAATAGTAAGTTAAAACCTATTTCATTTGGATCTCATATAGATGCAGTTCCAAATGGAGGTCATTATGATGGTCAAGTTGGAGTGATAGCTTCTGTTGAAGTATTACAAACTATTCATAGCAAAAAGATTAAACTTAAACACCCTTTAGAACTTTTGGTATTTACAAATGAAGAAGGAGGTGTTTTTGGAAGCAGAGCATTAGCAGGAAAAATTAGTAATGAAACTTTAGAAGTCATTACTGCTTCAGGGTACTCAAACAGAGAAGGAGTTGATCGTATTGGTGGAAATTCACAAAGAATTTTTGAAGTAAAAAGAAAACTTGGAGACATTCATGCATTTATCGAAATGCACATTGAGCAGGGTAATAACTTATATAGTAATAATATTGATATTGGAATTGTCAACGGGATTGTAGGTCTTAAGTGGTGGAATGTTGAGATTGAAGGATTCTCTAATCATGCAGGTACAACACCTATGAATCAAAGACAAGATGCTATGATTGCAGCTGCAAAATTTGTTTTAATGGTTAATGAAACTGTAAATTCTTTTGAAGGAACTCAAGTTGGTACTGTAGGAAGAATCTCTGCCCTGCCAGGGGTTCCAAATGTTATTCCGGGAAATGTGAATTTAAGTCTTGAGCTTAGAGATTTAAGCTCAGAAAAAATTTCCATGATTTACAATAAGATTATAGAAAACACAAAGCTAATTGAGAGTGAAACAAAGACCTCCTTTTCTTTCAGTCCAATTGATGCAACAGGAGACCCAGCATTAATGGACAATACATTAATGAATGTAATTGAACAGGTTTCTGAAAGTTTTGGGTATAGCTCAGTAGTAATACCAAGTGGAGCAGGACATGATGCTCAAGACATGGCTATAATAGCTCCATCTGCTATGATTTTTGTGCCAAGTAAGGATGGAATCAGTCACTCTCCAAAGGAATTTACTGATTTTGATATGATAAAAAAAGGGACTGATGTAATGCTTAATTCAATATTGAAATTTGATAACTTAAAAATAGATTAAATATGAAAAAACTTTTAATATACTTTACAATAGTTATCTCTTCTTTTTCTTACTCTCAAAAGAAAGCACTTGTAGGAGGCACATTAATTGATGGCTACGGAAATACTCCATTAACAGATAGCGTTATTTTAATTGATGGAGATATAATAACAGGGGTTGGAACAGTTGAGACTTTAAGCATACCTGAGAGTTATGAAATTATAAGTACAGAGGGAATGTCTGTATTACCTGGATTATGGGATATGCATGTTCATTTAATGATTAATGGACATTCAGACTATGGTTACTGGGATAAGACCTATCCTGAATTATTTCAAGATGTGATTATGCCTTCTTCTGCTCACCAATTATTAATGGCTGGTGTTACTAGTGCTAGAGATCTTGGTGGCCCTCTTGAAGAAAGTATCAATGTTAGAGATAAAATTAACTCAGGGGAAATACCTGGACCTACTATGTATGTTAGTGGTCCATTTATTCAAAAAAAACCATATCCAGGAACTGAGCTTTTTAGATGGGGAGTAGATGGGGAGAAAGATGCAAGAAAAAAAATTAGAATTTTGGCCAAAGCAGGTGTTGATTGTATAAAACTTATTGACCAAGACCAGATGACATATGAAGAGCTGAGCGCAATAGTAGATGAAGCTCATAAACATGACCTTAAAGTTATTGCTCATTCTCATCGTCCAGAAGAAATTAGACTTGGTTTAAAAGCTGGAATAGACAATTTTGAACATACAGGACTATCATCAGCTCCTAGATATCCAGATGATGTCATTGAGATGATAAATGAAAGAACTGCACAAATGAATATAGGACCACTATTTTGGACCCCAACTATAGAAGGTCTATATAATTACACAGATTTAATTGATAGTAACGAGCACCTCGATAATGAGTCTTGGCATCTTGGACTTCCTGATTCAATAATTTCTGATATAAAAAATTCTATTAAGAAACCTGGGGAGTTACCATACTTTCAGCTAACGCCTATTAGAAAACCAACTCTTAAAACAAAGTTTAACCAGCTAAGAGAGGCAGGAGTTGTTATGCTAATTGGAACTGATAGTGGAATACCTATGAAGTTTCACTCACAGAGTACATGGAATGAATTAGATGTATGGGTAAATATAATGGGTGTAGACCCACTAGATGCAATTAAATCAGCTACATATTGGCCATCTTTTTTTATGGGAGTTGACAATAAAGTTGGAACAATTTCAGTTAGTAAACAAGCAGATATAATTGCTGTAAAAGGAAATGTTTTAAAATATATCTCTCTGCTACAAAATGTAAGTTTTGTAATGAAGAAAGGAGAAGTCGTAAAGAGATAGATTTAACTTTTTACTATATGCTTAATAATTTTCTCTGAATGATCACGAGAATTTTCAATGAACCATTTATTTGTTTTAAGCCCACCACAAATTACCCCTGCTAAATAGACTCCATTTACGTTTGTTTCCATAGTATCCTCGTTATACTCTGGAGTTTTAAACTCATCAACATTGATATTTACTCCAAGTTTTTCAAGTATCTCGTAATTAGGTTGATAGCCCGTCATAGCTAATACAAAATCATTATCTATCTCAGTCATGCCTTTAGGAGATTTTATAATTATAGACTTCTCTTTAATTTCTTTTATTTCAGATTCGTAGTGTGCTTTTATCTCTCCACTTTTTATTCGATTAACTATATCAGGTCTAACCCAATATTTAATATTTTCCCCAATTTCTTTTTCTCTGATAATCATTGTAACACTATTTGCACCCTTTCTATAAGTATCAAGAGCAACATCAACAGCTGAATTACCAGCTCCAACTATTGCAATGTTCATCTTATAATAAGGATGAGATTCATTATAATAATGTAGAACCTTACTAAGCTCTTCCCCAGGAATATTTAATAGATATGGAATATCATAAAATCCAGTACATATGATAATTTTATTTGAATTAATAATTCCGTTTTGAGTATTTAACTCAAAATGTGATGTTTTGTTTTTTATATCTAATACTTCGTTGTATAAATCAAGATTAAGACTCCATGAATCACAAACTCTCCTGTAATATTCTAACGCTTCAGTTCTTGTGGGCTTAACATTATGTGAGATAAATGGAATATCTCCTATTTCTAGTTTATCAGAAGTAGAAAAAAAAGTTGTATTGACAGGATAGTTATAAATTGAATTAACAAGCATTCCTTTATCAATTATTAAATAATCTAAATTATTTTTTTTTGCTTCGATCCCACAAGCTAGACCAATTGGTCCAGCGCCAATAATTATTAAGTCTTTCATAATATAAGTATGGACAAATTTATTTAATTTTGCTTACTAATTTTAATTTCTACCATTGAATAATTTAGTAATAATTGGGCATCCAGATAAAAACTCTTTTTGCCACAATGGAATCTTTAAAACTATATCAAAGATTCTTGGTGACCATCCAACTCAAAAACTTCAGACTGTTGATTTATATGAAGATAAACTTCATAGAGATAAAAAAGAATTAATTCAAAAATACAAGGACTATGTGACTTGGTCAGACAGAATATATTTTATTTCTCCAGTTTGGTGGTTTAGATTAACTCCAAAGATGGAAACATTTTTTGATGAAGTTTTTACCCCTGGTTTTGCATATGAGTTTGTAAATATTACTAAGACATATGCCTATCCTAGATCATTTCTTAAAAAGAAAAAAATAAGATGTTATATTACTCATGGGGCCCCCTCTCTTCCAGTTAAAACTATATATCTAAACTCAGTTAAACTTAGGCTGGTACTTGGAGTATTTACTTTTGTTTTTGGGTGGGGTGGTAATTGGAGTAATACTAAGCAATTCTGGTCAGTACCATTTGTATCAGAAAAGAAAAGAATGAAATATCTTAGAGTAGTTGAAAAAGATTTAAGAAGAGATTGTAAAAAATAAATAAACTTTCCTAAATCTTTTCTTTCTAATTTTTATAAATTATAGATATGAATCGATTTGTTTTCTTTTTACTTTTTTTACTTATTTCTTGTTCTGATAGGGTTTCAATTATTGAAAATCAAGATTTTATTGAGATTAAAAACCGAGGAGGTAAAACATTAGGATATGATCCTCAATCTGGAGTAGAAATTTTAATGATTGATAATTTAGCTTTCAAAGATCTAAATAAAAACAATGAATTAGATGGTTATGAAGATTGGAGATTACCTGTTGAAGATAGAGCTGAAGACTTAGCTAGAAAACTAACAATAGAAGATATTGCTGGATTAATGCTTTACAGTTCTCATCAATCAATTCCGGGAGAAAATCAAGGTTGGCGTTCTGCAAAATATGGTGGACAATCACTTGATGAGAGTGGAGCAGAACCCAGCGATTTATCTGATGAGCAAATAAAATTCATAAAAGAAGATAACCTTAGACATGTTTTAATAACAAGTGTTAAGAACTCAACTGTAGCAGCTAAATGGAATAATAATATTCAATCTCTTTCTGAATCAATTGGATTTGGAATTCCTGTAAATATTAGCTCTGATCCTAGACATGGAGATGACTCATATGCTGAATTTACATCAGGTCAAGGCGGAAGAGTATCTTCTTGGTCAAGCTCACTTGGACTATCAGCCAGTTTTGATCCTAATCTTATGCAAGAATTTGGAAGAGTTGCATCTGTTGAGTATAGATCTTTGGGGATTGCAACTGCATTATCACCTCAAATTGATCTTGCATCAGATCCAAGATGGGGGAGGTTTGAAGGAACAATGGGTGAAGATCCAAATTTAGTGTCGGATATGGCTAGATCATATGTGGATGGATTTCAATCTACTAAAACAAAGGGGTGGGGAGTTAACAGTGTAAATACTATGATTAAACATTGGCCTGGTGGTGGAACAGGAGAGGGAGGAAGAGACGGTCATTATGGTTTTGGCTCTTACGCAGTATACCCTGGAGATAATATTGAAGAGCATATGAATATCTTTAAAGATGGTGCATTAAATCTTAACGGAAATACCTTAAAGGCTTCTGCTATTATGCCATATTATACAATTGCTGAAGGTAATGGAGAAAAGGTTGGGTCAGCTTATAATAGCTATTTAATCAGCAACATTCTTAGAGAAAAATATCAATATGATGGAGTATTATGTACTGATTGGGGAATAACAGGTGATGCCTTTGCAATTGATGTTTTTTTCTCAGGAAAGAGTTTTGGTGTTGAGAATCTAACAGTTGCAGAAAGACACTATAAAGCTCTTATGTCAGGGATGGATCAGTTTGGAGGTAATAACGATATGATCCCAGTACTTGATGCATTTAAGATTGGAATTGAAAAGTATGGCGAGGACTTTATGAGAAGAAGATTTGAGGAGTCAGCTATCAGATTATTGAAAAATATTTTTAATGTTGGGCTATTTGAAAACCCTTATTTAGATCCATATAAATCAAGTAAAATAATTGCTTCCGAAGAATTTGATAAAATGGGTAAAGAAGCACAAAAAAAATCAATAGTTATGTTAAAAAATGATGAAAACTCTTTACCTATAACATCAAGAAAAAAAGTTTACATGCCCATGAGGAAAGTTCCAAAAAGTGTCAATTTTTTTGGACAAAAAACTCCTGAGAGTATGGAGCATAAATTAAATATTCTGGCTGTCGAAGAGTATTACAATGTTGTTGATGATCCTGGTGAAGCTGATTTTGCAATAGTGAGTATTGAGAGTCCTGACAGTGGTTATGGATATGATAAATTAGATATAGATATGGGAGGTAATGGCTATTTTCCAATCAGCCTTCAATATAGTCCTTATACTGCTAATTTTGCAAGAGAAGTAAGTATTGCAGGAGGCAGTATTTTTGAAGACTTTAATAACAGATCCTACAACAAAAAAAGCATTAAAACAAAAAATGAGTCTGACATGAAGCTTGTTCATGAGACTTATAAATTGATGAATGGTAAACCTTTAATCTTAATTGTAAGGGTATATAACCCATTAGTTTTTTCTGAAATTGAGCCATATGCTTCATCAATTTTAGTTGACTTTGGTGTAGAGTCAAAATCAATGTTGGAATTATTATCAGGAAAATTTGAACCATCAGGATTACTTCCCTTTCAAATGCCTATTGATATGAAAACTGTAGAACTTCAAAAAGAAGATATTCCACGTGATATGATTCCTTATATTGATTCAAAAGGTAATGAATATGATTTTGCATATGGAATGAATTGGAAAGGAGTAATAAATGATAAACGAGTAAAAAAATATAAATAAACATTCATATTGATTCGAGAAGCAAAATTCTGTAATACTAAGAAAAATAGATATTTTCTAAAAAGAGAATGGGATAATTCTAAAGGGTTACTTCTATATATTATGTTAAATCCTTCAGTTGCTGATGAAATAAAAGACGATCCAACAATTCGTCGTTTGATAAATTTTACAAAGAAGTTTGACTATGGTGGATTTTTAGTTGGTAATATTTTTACAAAAATCACACCAAATCCAAAAGATATTGATAGATCAAAAGGAATATCAGATAAAAACTTTGAAGAGCTTTTTAAATTAATAAATAAAGTTGATCAAATAGTTTATGCATGGGGTAATACCGTTGAAGAACCTAAACTATTAAAAGAATTAGTTTTAAGTCCTAAATGTTTTGGAAAAAATCTTAATGGAACTCCAAAACATCCATTATATCTTCCATCAAGTTCTAGGCTAGAAAGCTACAGAGATTAGTTTAATTATTCAGTTATGGTAATCGTTCCAAGCATTGAGGGATGAAATTCACATATATAATAGTAAGTTCCAGTCTCAGTTGGTGACCATGAAATTGTTCCGCTTGAAGAACCATTATTTGTTACACCATTAATTAAATTATTTGAATTTATACCACCATTGGATGCTATGATTAAATAAAAAGGATGTCCAGGTGAATTAACATTAAAATTAAAAGTGTCTCCAACTTTAGCTGAAATTGAAGGATCATTACCTGAGACATTACCGTTCTGGTCAGATCCGGATAAGATGTAATTGGATGAACTTTGAGCAGTAACATCAATATTATATGTACTTGAAGTTGATGAAGTTGTTTGAACTTCACTAAACAGTGCTTCTAAAGTAGTGTTAGAATTTATTGTAATACTAATAGTTGAATTTGAAGAATTTGAACCATTCCAACCTACAAACTCATATCCATCATTTGGTGATGCTGTTATAGTT
>JADHME010000036.1 GCA_016780245.1 Flavobacteriaceae bacterium
TTTTGGAACTCATATTTTATTTTGTTCTTTTCCCTTTTTGTTTAATATTCTTTTTAGCCATTTTAATATGCTCAATATGATGATTAGTATGCCATGCATACATTCCAACATGCTCGTGAAGAATTATATTTTTATCTCTTGATGAGTGATAGTAAGTTTTTTTGAAATCATCTTCTGATAATGTTTTTAGAAGACTTACCCATTTAGCATGAATTCCTTCAATCACATTTAGACTATCTTTTACATCTAATACATTTGAGTCAGGAGTTGTTAAAAATTCAGCAACATCATACATTTTTACGCTTGGATTTTCCTCAAGTAAAGTATGTTTTGTCCTTAAGAACGCATATATGTGGGTATCACAAAAATGGTGTATAATTTGAGCAATATTCATTCCCCCATCTCTATAAGATTTTTTAAAATCTGTCTTGTCAAGACCTTTTACGGACTCTCTAAGATCACCAGCAAATGACTCTAGTGTTTTTATATCTTCAACAGTTCTTGAGAAGTTAAAATCAAGTATGGCTTTATATTTTCCAATAGGAAACTTTAAATTATCTAGTTCATTTTCCATAGTAGGTTTAGTTTAAGTTTGAGTAATCATTTATAATTGTTTCAATTATTTTTTTGGATTCATCTTTGTATTTTATTTCTAACACTTTTGGGGACTCAATCCAATCAGAGATAATGTCTATATTTTTTTTTGAGAACCTATCAATTACTGTTACTCCTTCTTTCTTTAGTGCTGCAGCATTAAATTGCTGTTCTATTTGTCCTTCTACAGGAACTACAATCATAGGTTTACCTAAAAATATTGCTTCTGAGGTTGTAGTGAAACCACCAGCACAAATAATCCCATAACAAGAAGCAAATTTACTTAAAAATAAATCTTCAGAAAGAGGTTCAACATTTACACCAGATATTATTTCTTTTTTGTCAGCATCAAGAGAAAAAATAGTCCACTTTTTCTTATGAGTTAATTGATTGATAATTTCAATCAAATATGAAGCAGAGTAGGTCGGTAAGTAGACAATTATTTCATCACTAGTTGTTGCTTTCAGATTTCTAATTTTATTTCTAATTATTGGGAAAAAAATCCTGTCTGTATATTTTTTATAATGATATCCATATCCAAGTTTAGTAGGTATTATATAATTAATTGCCCATAATACAAGCCTATTATAATTTTTTGGTTTAGGAGTATCCTTAAGACTCATCGAATATTGATTGGTTAATTCAAAACACTTCACATTATTAAATTTTGCAGACCATGCAGAAACTGGTTCAAAATCATTTATTATTAAATCATATTTTTTTACGGGGAATGATAAAATCTCTTTTAATAATCTAAAATAATTATTTAGAAAAACAGTTTTCACCCAATTAACCGATCCATTATCGGTATAAAAAAAAGTAACACCTTTGAAATGTTTGATGGGTTTTTCTTCTAGTAAAAAATTATTTTCAGGGCCACTTGTAATAATTTCAAGTTCAGCTACTTCTTTTATTCTTGGAATAATAGTTTGGGCTCTTGCTAGATGTCCATTGCCAGTAGTCTGAATTGCATACAGAATTTTCATTTATCCTTAAGGATTTTAAACTCTTCAATCAAGTCATTGAATAGCTCCTTATTTGTCATTTCAACTCTAGACCCTTCATCATTACTGAAATCAGATTCGGTGCGTGTGTGATTATAGATAGACCATTTATTATCTTCATACTCTAGAGACGATAAACTCTCTAGCCAATCACCTGAATTCATGTAAATTATTTCGTCACCATTAACATCAAAGGATTTAATTTTTGGGGTATGAATATGCCCACAGACAACAAATTTATATCCATTTTTATGAGCTGTTTCAGCTGCTACTCTTTCAAAATTGCTAAAGTACTGGATAGCAGTTTTGACATTAGCTTTAATAGCTTTTGAGAAATTTAATCTCCTACCTCCAAGAGGCTTCATTATTTTTTTATTAAGCCAACTATTGAACATTATCATATAGTCATAAACAAATCCAGCAAATTTTGTTATCCATTGAGTCTGAATGGAAAAATCAAAAACATCGCCATGAAAAATCCACACTTTTCCCTCATTAGTATCTAGTACTACCTGATTAACAATTTGAAAGTTTTGAATTTTAAAATTTAAAAACTTTCTCAATAGTTCATCATGGTTGCCAACTACATAATGGATTTCTTTACCCTGAGATATTAGATCTAGAAAGTATTTTATAACTTTCATGTGAGAGTTAGGCCAATACTTTTTATTGAATAATAAAATATCTACAAAGTCTCCATTAATTACAATTTTTCTTGCATCAATTGTTTTTAAATATGACAAAACTTCATCAGCTTCAGACCCATAGGTCCCAAGGTGTAAATCTGAGATAACTAGTATGTCTATATTACGTTTCACTAGTTTACAAATTTACTTCAAGATTATAATTTGAGATAATTAATACTAAAGATTATCGACGTATTCTTTGAATGAAATACCATGTATGCGTGTGAAATTTCTTTCAAATTCAAGTTTTGATCTAAAACCACACAACTCCCAAATCTTATTAATAGATGTTGAGTCTTTAGAAGCTATGGATTTAGCCAAAGTGACTGCGTAATTTACTTTGGATCTGTTGATCTTTAGGTTAATTTTTTCGATAACTGGTTAATTAGTCAAATAAATGTATAAAAAAAATTAAATCAGTTAACAAAATTTTAAAAAATTTACATAAAAGCCTGAAGTTTCATTGCAAGTCCTTGATCACCTTTAATTTTAAGTTTTCCACTCATAACTGCCATCATAGGATTCACTTTACCATTTTTGAGATCCTCCATTAAAGAACCTGCCATAGTAATAGTACAATCAGCCTCCATATCTTCTAGCAAAATTTTATTTTCAGATCCGGTCCCATCGATACAGATTGAGTTACCATCAATCTCAAACTTAATTATACCTCCTATTGGAGCTGCATTTTTTGCTTTAGATTGAAAGTTTGAAAGTATGTTTTCTTTGTCCATAGTTATATGTTTATGTTGTAAAGTTAGTAATTAAAATAATTTATTTAGATTAGCAAATATTATTAAAAAATGAATTTTAAAGTTAAAAAAGCCGCTGTTCTTGGTTCTGGTGTAATGGGTTCAGGAATTGCTTGTCATCTTGCAAATGTTGGGATAGATGTTTTAATGCTCGATATCCAGCCTAAAGACAAATCAATAAAAAATAGGAATATAATTGCCGATGATGCATTAAATAACGCAATTAAGTCCAAGCCCAATCCACTATACAAAAAAGAATATGCATCAAGAATAACCACAGGTAATTTTGATGATGATTTTGAAAAAATCAAAGATGCAGATTGGATTATTGAAGTCGTTGTTGAAAATTTAGAAATTAAAAAAACGATTTTTGAAAAGGTTGAGAAATATAAGTCTGATGGTGCTTTTGTAACTTCTAATACTTCTAGTATCCCAATATCTCTTTTGTGCGAGGGAAGATCAGATAGCTTTAAATCGTTATTTTGTGGAACACATTTTTTTAATCCTCCTAGATATTTAAGACTATTTGAAGTTATTCCTCAAACAAAAACTGATCCTAAATTAGTTTCATTTTTGATGGAGTTTGGAGATGTTATTCTTGGAAAGCAAACAGTACTATGTAAAGATACTCCAGGTTTCATTGGTAATAGAATTGGTGTGATGTGTGGCATCAAATCATCTCAGTTAACAGATAAATACAATTTTAAAATTGAAGAAATAGATTTGATGACAGGTAGTGTTATAGGTCTTCCAAATTCCGGAACATTTAGATTACAAGATTTGGTTGGGCTAGATACGAGTGACAACGTAACTAACTTTTTAATAAACAATGTTAATGATGACACATTTTACAGCAAACTAAAAGATCAACCTGAGAATAAATCTTTCAAATTTTTAATTAAAAATAAGTTTTTCGGAAATAAATCTGGTAAAGGGTATTATGAAAAAACTAATGAAAAAGATGAAAATGGTAGGTCAGTCATTAATGCTCTTGATCTTGAAACTAATGAATACAGAAAATCAATTAAACCTAATTTACTTGAAATTAAAGAAGCAAAATCTATAGAGCTGTTTGATAGAAGATTAAAGTTTTTGGTAGAGGGTGATTCAAAAGTTAATAAATTCTATAAAGAATATTTTTCATGTATTCTGTCATATTCTGCTATGAGTATTCCAGAGATTGCAGATGACTATTATCAAATAGATGACGCAATAAGAACTGGATATGCATGGAGCTATGGTCCATTTGAAATATGGGATAATATTGGAATTCAAACTGGAATTGAAATGATAAAAAGCTGTGGTGAAGAAGTTCCTAATTGGATCATCGACATGTCTGCTTCTGGAGCAGAATCATTCTACAAATTTGAAGATGGAAAAAAGAAATTTTATGATGTTAATTCTAAGAAATATATAAATGTTCCAAGTGCTGAAAATCACTATATTCTTGATGCGTTTAGAGAAAATAAAAAGATTTTAAGGAACCCAGAGTGTACTGTGCATGATATTGGAGATGGTGTTATGTGTATTGAATTTCAAACAAAAGGAAACTCTATAGGGGAAGGAATAGCTAAAGGAATAAATGAGGCAATTGATATTGCTGAAAGAGATGGATGGAATGGGATTGTAATTGGTAATAATGATAAACAGTTCTCTGTTGGAGCTAATCTGATGAATATCGGAATGATGGCTATGCAGAAGAATTTTGATGAAATAGAAAAGTTTCTAGTAGGATTTCAAAAGATACTTATGAGGATGAGGACATGTAATGTTCCTGTTGTTTCTGCAACTCATGGATTTGTTATGGGCGGAGGGCTTGAAGTTTCAATACACTGTGATGCTGGTATTCACGCTTCAGAGTCATATATTGGTCTTGTTGAGGCTGGAGTTGGACTTATACCTGGAGGTGGTGGAACAAAAGAAATGGCAATGAGGGTATCTGATTCATTTAATTCAGGAGATGTAAAAATACCTTCATTAATTGATCATTTTAAATCAATTGCTATGGGATCTGTATCCATGTCAGCACAAGAGGCATATGATCTTCACTATCTTCTTCCACATAGAGATTTTATTTGTATGAATCGTATGAGAAATATTAGTATGGCGAAAGAAAAAGTTTTAACCCTAAAAACAGGTTATATCCCTCCTTCATCAAGACAAGACATTGAAGTTTTAGGAAGATCAGGATTATCAACATTATACTCTGCTATAAATGAATTCAGACTTGGCAATTACATGTCTGACTATGACGTAGAAGTATCCAGAAAAATAGCATATGTTATGTGTGGAGGAGATTTAACATATTCTCAGAATGTAAGTGAAGAATATCTTCTTGATCTTGAAAGAGAAAACTTTATGAGTTTGCTTGGAAATCAAAAAACATTAGATAGAATTCAGCATATGCTGATGACAAAAAAACCATTAAGAAATTAATTATGGAAGCATATATTGTAGCTGGTTATAGATCAGCAGTTGGAAAAGCAAAAAGAGGTGGCTTTAAAAATTATAGAAGCGATGATCTTGCTGTAGATGTTATAAAACATCTTGCATCTCAAGTTCCAGAACTTGATACTACAAAAGTTGATGATGTTATAGTAGGATGTGCTAATCCTGAGGGTGAGCAGGGTCTTCAAGTAGCAAGATTAATATCAGCTAGAGCTCTTGGCAAAGAGGTGCCAGGTGTTACAATTAATAGGTATTGTGCTTCGGGGCTTGAAGCTATTTCTATGGCTGTTAGTAAGGTAAGAGCTGGATTTGGTCATATTTTTGTTGCTGGAGGTATTGAAAGTATGAGTCTTATTCCAATGACTGGATATAAATTATCTCCCAGTTACAAGGCAAATCTAGAGAATATGAATTATCATATTGGTATGGGGCATACAGCTGAAGCTGTTGCTGAAAAATATAAAATATCTAGAGAAGCTTCAGATCAATTTTCATACGAGTCTCACCAAAAGGCAGCTAATGCAATTGAAAAAGGATTATTTAAAGATGAAATTGTTCCAGTTACTGTTGAAGAAGTCTTTGTTCAAAATGGAAAGAAAGTGGCTAAATCTTACACGGTTGATATGGATGAGGGAGTTAGAAGGGAAACAACAGTTGAAGCTCTAGCTAAACTAAGACCTGCATTTAAACTTGGAGGAATAGTTACTGCTGGTAGTTCATCTCAAATGTCTGATGGTGCTGCTTTTGTATTAGTTATGTCTGAAGAGATGGTTAAACAGCTAGGAGTTAAACCAATTGCTAGGATGGTAACCTGTACCTCAGGAGGTGTAGATCCTTTATACATGGGAATAGGACCTGTTGAAGCAATCCCAAAAGCTTTAAGTCAGGCTGGATTAAAATTATCAGATATAGAACAGACAGAATTAAATGAAGCTTTCGCTTGCCAAGCTCTTGCTGTAATTCAGGAGAGTGGTTTAAATCCTGATACTGTAAATGTTAATGGTGGAGCAATTGCTCTTGGTCATCCTTTAGGTTGTACTGGCGCAAAACTTTCAATACAACTGCTTAATGAGATGAAAAGAAGAAATCAAAAGTATGGAATGGTTACTGCTTGTGTTGGAGGAGGTCAAGGAATTGCAGGTATTTACGAGAGACTCTAAATTTTTTTAATAACGTAAGTTACTATTCCCCATACTATAAACTCATTTTCTTCTGTAACCTTTATTGGCTCATACTTATCATTTTCAGGCACCAAGTATATATGATCCTTATTAATCTTTACTCTTTTCACCGTGAATTCTCCATTAAGATAGCAGACAGCAATTTTATTATTTTTTAATTCTTCACTTCTATCAATTATAAGAATATCTCCATCATCAAGCCCTGCATTTTTCATTGATTCACCTGAAACTTTAGCATAAAAAGTTGACTCTTTATTTTTTACTACAATTTTTTCAATACTAATTCTTGACTCCTCGAAATCACTAGCAGGTGATGGAAATCCAGCTGAAATACCATCTTTAATAAATATATTTTTAATGGACTCTTTATCAGTAGGTTTAAATATTCTAATATTATTCTCTTTATTCATTCTACTTTACAATTAATATTTCGTCAATTTCAGTAGTATAGTTTCTAGAAAGCTTTTGCCTTTTCATTTTCCAAATTCTTTTTTGATCTTGACTTGCAAGTCTTACCTTATACAGTCCATATTTGGCATCAATTGTATCGATGCTTTTCATGAGCTTTTTCTGTTTTTCAATATCTCTATCAAATAAACTAAACTGATGATTTGATTCTGGAGATAAACCCATCAAAATTATACCTGCTTTTTTATATGATTTGTTTTTAGAGTAAATCTTTTTTAGAAGCTTTACTGCAAATCTACTAATCTCAATACTTGAGCTAGTAGAAAATGGTAATGATCCTGTTAGGCTATAATGATATCTTTCATTACTATTTTTAAATGGATTACTCCTAATAAAAACACAAATCATATTACATTCACTCTTTTGATTTCTTAATTTTTTAGAAGCAACAACTGAATATGTTGTGATTCTTTCAACTAAATCTTCAAGCGATGAAATATCAGACTCAAAGCTTCTAGTTGTTGCAATAGATTTTTTATCACTTTTTGTTTCTTCAATATCAAGTGTAGGATAACCCTCAAGTTCCTTTTTTAGTTTTAGGCCGATTATACTCATGTTTTTTTTTACCCATTGATCAGGGAGATTTATAAAATCAATTCCAGACTTAACATTTATATTTGATAGCTTTTTTTCATTTTGTAATCCAATACCCCAAATATCACCAGTAGATATTTTCTCCAAGGCTTCTAGACGTTTATTATTATTATTGATTGAATAAAACCCCTTGGTAATATTAGGATTTTTTTTTGCAATTCTGTTTGCAATTTTAGCAAGCGATTTAGTAGGAGCTAATCCGATCGAGACAGGAATGCCAGTCCATCTCCAAACAGTACTTATGATCTCTTTACATTTTTTATCAGCCTGATCCTCAGTAAAGCCGTTGAATTTTAGAAATGCTTCATCAATGCTATAAATCTCTACATCCGGAACAAAGCGGGACACTATAGACATAACCCTATTGCTCATATCCCCATACAGAGTAAAATTTGATGAGAATATCTCAACTTTGTTTTTTTGAAAGACTTCTTTAAATTTAAATGCAGGTGCTCCCATAGGAATCCCAAGAGCTTTAGCCTCATTACTTCTAGCTATTACACAACCATCATTATTTGAAAGAATAACGATTGGTTTTTTATTTAAGTGTGGTTGAAAAACTCTTTCACATGAAGCATAAAAATTATTACAATCTATTAGAGCAAACATGATACAAAAATCTAAAAATTATTAAGAAACATAAAAAACAAGTTGTAATTTTATTAACTATATAAAACTTGATGGACAAATTTTCATTCCTTAATTCAGCTCACACAAGTTTATTTGCAGAAATGTATGATCAGTACTTGCAATCACCAGATACTCTGGAGCCAAGTTGGAAAGCTTTTTTTCAAGGTTTTGATTTTGGAATGGAGAGTGCAAATATTACAGTTGAGGAGAGAAAATTTGAAGTTCCAGAAAATATTAAAAAGGAGTTTCAAGTAATTAGTCTAATAGATGCCTATAGAAAAAGAGGGCATCTCTTTACAATTACAAATCCAGTTAGGGAGAGAAGAAAATACCTACCAAATCTAGATATTGAAAACTTTGGTCTTGAAGCTGCAGATCTCGAGCTAGTTTTTAGTGCAGGTGAAGTTGTTGGAATAGGACCTGATAAATTAAAAAATATAATTGATCATTTAAAGAGAATCTATTGTGCTTCAATAGGTATTGAGTACATGTATATTAGAGATCCTAATAAAGTTAAATGGATTCAAAACCATATTAATGTAAATGGTAATCATCCTAATTTCTCAAAAGACGAAAAATTAAAAATATTAGACAACTTGAATAAAGCTTTTACTTTTGAAAATTTTCTTCAAAAAAAATATGTAGGACAAAAAAGATTTTCCCTTGAAGGTGGAGAATCTTTAATTCCAGCTATAGATTTTCTAATAAATATAGCCGCTGATAAAGGAGTTGAGGAGGTTGTTATGGGGATGTCTCACAGAGGAAGATTAAATACACTTGTAAATATTTTTGATAAGTCCAGTAAGGATATTTTTGGAGAATTTGATGGAAAAGATTACGAAGAGGATATTTTTGATGGTGATGTTAAATATCACCTGGGTTGGACAAAAGATAGAGTTACCAAATCAGGAAATAAAATTACCTTGAATTTAGCTCCAAATCCATCTCACCTTGAGTCAGTTGATCCAGTTGTTCAAGGAATAGCAAGAGCTAAACTGGAAAACAAACTAAATAATAAGACAAATAAAATTTTACCCATTTTAGTTCATGGAGACGCTGCAATTGCAGGGCAAGGAGTTGTCTATGAAGTAATTCAAATGTCTAGGCTTAAAGGATACAGCACAGGTGGGACTATTCATCTTATAGTAAATAATCAAGTTGGATTTACAACGAACTATTTAGATGCAAGATCTAGTACTTATTGTTCAGATGTTGCTAAAGTAACTCTTTCACCAGTTTTACATGTAAACTCTGATGATGTTGAGGCTGTTATTCATGCAGTTACTTTTGCTTTTGAATTTAGAAATCAGTTTAATAGAGATGTTTTTATTGACTTACTTGGTTATAGAAAATATGGACACAATGAAGGAGATGAGCCAAGATTTACTCAACCTAAGCTTTATAAGTTTATTTCTTCACACCCAAATCCAAGAGATATATATGCAGATAAATTAATTGAACAAGGAATAATTAATTACGACTATGTTTCTAAAATTGAATCAGATTATTTTAAATCTTTAGAAGAAGAGCTGGATGACTCAAAGAAAAAGGATAAAACAAAGATTACTCCTTTTATGCAAGAAGTTTGGAAAGGATTTAAAAGCGTTGATGAGAATAAAATGCTTAATGAATATGACACAAATTCTAATGAAAAAGATATTCTAACTGTAGGAAATTCTATTACAAAACTTCCAAATAAACAATTTTTAAGAAAAGTAATTAAACTGTTTGATGCTAGAAAAAAAATGCTTTTTGAATCAAAAAAAGTTGACTGGGCATTAGCTGAACAACTAGCTTATGGTACATTAATGCTTGAAGGGTTTAATGTAAGATTATCTGGTCAAGATGTAGAAAGGGGTACATTCTCTCACCGTCATGCAGTTTTAAAGTCCGAAGATTTTGAAGAGGAATATTTGCCTCTTAACAGTATTGATTCTAATAAAAAAGGAGTATTAAAAATTTACAACTCTCTTCTTTCAGAATATGGTGTACTGGGTTTTGACTATGGATATGCATTAGCAAGTCCTAACTGTCTAACAATTTGGGAAGCTCAATTTGGAGATTTTTCTAATGGAGCTCAAATAATAATTGATCAGTATATATCATCTGCCGAGGATAAATGGAAACTACAAAATGGTATTGTGCTTTACCTACCTCATGGATATGAAGGACAAGGAGCAGAGCACTCTTCAGCTAGAATGGAAAGATATCTTCAATTATGTGCAAAGGATAATATGTATGCTGCAAATTGTACAACTCCAGCAAATCTTTTTCATCTTCTAAGAAGGCAAATGATTACAAACTTTAGGAAACCATTAATATTATTTACACCCAAAAGTCTCTTAAGACATCCTAAGGTTATCTCAGATATTCAGGAATTAACTTCATCTAAGTTTATGCCTGTAATTTCTGAT
>JADHME010000037.1 GCA_016780245.1 Flavobacteriaceae bacterium
AAACAATGAAAATTTAACTCCAATAGACATTGTAAATTCTATTGCTGCTTTTTCATTATTAATTAAAGAAAATAACCCTAACTTATCTGATTATACGGTAATGACTGGAAGAGATGGAAGAAAATCAGGAGAATCTATTCTTAATATAGTTAATTCTGTTTTCTCATCGATGGGAATAAATGTAATTAACTGTGGAGTTTCTACTACTCCTACTTTATGTTGGGGTGTCCTAAATAACAAATCAGTTGCTGGTTTAATGATAACAGCAAGTCATAATCCAGAGGAATATAACGGCCTAAAATTCTTTAATTCAGATGGTGAATTTTTATCTAGAGAAGATGTTATTAAGCTAATAAAATATTCTGAACATGATTCATTTAAATTTTCATTAAATGATGATTTAGGTATAATAACAAAATATGATAATTTAATTGATGATCATATAGATGCGATTATAAATTTAGAAATATTACCATTAAAAGATATACAATCCTTGAAACTCTCTGTTGTTGCTGATGCAATAAACTCTGGAGGTTCTATTGCGATGCCAAAATTATTTGAAAAGCTATCAATAAACTATGAAATTATTAACTCTGAGATTAATGGTAAGTTCTCGCATACACCAGAACCACTCAAAGAAAATTTAAAAGAATTATCAAAAAAAATCAAAGAGAGTAATGCGGACTTTGGAGTAGCTGTTGATCCTGATGTTGATAGGCTAGTATTCTTTGATGAAAATGGAGAAATTCTTGGTGAGGAAAACACACAAGTATACTGCTCGGACTTTGTTTTATCTGTATCAAAAGGTGATACTGTGTCAACACTATCTTCTTCTAACGCCCTTAAAGATGTAACAATGTCATACGGATGCAACTATCACTCTACACCTGTTGGCGAGATGAATGTTGTAAAAAAAATGAAAGAGGTAAACGCTGTAGTAGGAGGAGAGGGCGGAGGAGGAATCATCTATCCAGATCTTCACTATGGAAGAGATGCATTGGTGGGTATTGCACTTTTCCTTGGCTTACTAGTTAATAAATCTGTTAAAGTTTCAAAGTTAAGGGATGACTTTCCTAAGTATTATATGAAAAAATTAAAGATTACTCTAAAAGATGCCAACCTAATAGATCAAGTTTTTGAAAAATTAGTTTCTAAATATTCAGATCTATCACCGAATACTCAAGATGGTGTTAGGATTGACTTTAATGAAGGTTGGGTGCATATGAGAAAATCAAACACCGAGCCTATTGTAAGAATTTTTTCTGAATCAGATACACAAATAAAGGCAGACAAAATTGCTCTTGATATCGAGAAAGAAATTAATGATCTAGTTAATTAGATGTTTAAATCTATTATGTGACCAAAAATATTGATTAGGGTCTCTGTACACTTGTTCTTCAAGTAATTTAATAAACTGGTCTGTAATACTATACTTAGAATCCTTATTGTCATATATTTCAATAAACTTAGTTCTGTAGTAACCTCTTTTTACTCTAGTTATATCTGCAAAAACTACCGAAAGATCATAATCTCTTGCAAACCTTTCAGCTCCTGTAAATATTGGCACTTTATGTCCAAAAAACTTATTTATATATGATTTCCCAACTTTACGTGGTGATTGATCAGCAGCAAATCCGAATAAGTAGTGCTTATTATTGTCAAGAGACGACATGAACTCCTTTATTCTATATCTAGAGACTAAAAAGGCTTTATGTTTTTTTCTAATTTTTTTAAATAATCTATCAAAATATTTATTCGTCATAGGAGTGTATATTGCATAGCCATTTCCTTTAGTGTTATATCCAATTGATAATAGCCATTCAAAGTTTGAATAATGTCCTAATAATAGAACTATGTTCTTTTTTTTCTTCTGAATTTTTCTTAATACATCAATGTTTTCATAGGTGTATCTTTTCATCATTTGATTTTTACTCATACCATATGCTTTGATACTTTCAATTGTTATATCTGAAAAGTGTTTATAGAATCCTTTTTCGATCTCACGTAGCTCAATGTCTGTTTTATCTGGAAAAACAAGCTTAAGATTTCTTCGAACAGTTTTAAGTCTATACTTAAATACCTTATAAAGAAGGAAATTAACAAAATCAGATATTCTGTAGAGAACACAAAATGGTTGTAAGGAGATAAGTTTGATTAAAGGATAGAATATAAGGTATGTTAGAAATTGCAATTATCAGTCATTTAATGATAATGCAAATTTAATTCTTTCTTCGAGATCGTTACCTCTTAAATTCTTACCAATTACAGTTCCAGTATTATCAATAAGATAAGACTGAGGAATAGCTCTTATGCTATATCTTCTAGCTACAGGATCATTCCAAAAACTTAAGTTTGAAACTTGAGTCCAAGGTAAATCGTCATCTTCTATTGCCTGCTCCCATTGTTCTTTAGTTCTATCAAGAGATACTCCAAGGATATCGAATCCATTTTGATTATACTTTTTATATAATCTTACAAGGTTAGGGTTTTCAACTCTACAGGGTCTACACCATGCAGCCCAAAAATCAAGAAGTGTAACAGTGTTGCTTTTAGTTACTTCACTTAATGTAACGTTAGATCCATCAATACTAGGTGCAGTAAAATCTGGAGCGATTTCGCCTTCTTCTATTGGATCTTCATATTGACTTAATAAATCAGCAATATTTTTTCCAACACCACTTACTTTTATTCTATTAGAGAAGCTTTCATAAACATCTATAATACTATCTTTATTTACCTTGTTTTCTACCATGAAAACCTCTAATAAAAGAGCTGACATATATGAATCTAAGTTATCAATGATAAAATCCCACTCATAAAGAAGCACTTCTCGCTCTTTTATATTGTAATCTTTTTCTAATTTCATCGCAGTTTCAACATCTCCATTCATAATAGCGTCTTGCGCAGTTGATGAAATACTATTCATATCTTCAACTAGAGACTTTGTTTCAGATTTATATTTAATAAAATCATCATTTGAAATTGTTCCTAAGACTTTAGATTTGGTAATATTGTCTTTGTCTAAATCAGCAGTTATAGTTCCTGTTTCAAGAATTGCTAAAACATATCCATTAACACCTTCAACTTGTATGTAGCTTATTTCTGGAGTAGCAGACACACCCTTAAAAGAAAACTTATTTGATTTAACTTCAGTTGAATCCTTTATAAAAGGCTGATTATTCTGGTCTGCCTGAAGAATATATACTTTTGTGTCATCAACAGCATCAACTGAACCATTTATGATGTAAGTGTTTTCATTACTGCAAGAAATTAGCAGGGCTAAGGAAAGTAGTGAATAGATATATTTCATCAAAATATTTTGCTCAAATTTAATCTTTTAAAATTAATATCTTTAGTTAACAATTTGTTAATATAAATGTCTGAAATCCAAATAATCTCTCTTTTTGAAAAAATACTTGATAAATCAGCAATTATAACAGGTGAGAACCTTAAATCAAGATTCTATCATATATGGAAAACAGATATACCCCTTGAATCAATTTGTTTACTTCTTCCAAAGGATACAGATCAAGTATCAGCTATATTAAAAATCTGTAATGATAATAATCAGGAAATAATAGTTCATGGAGGTCTTACGAATCTTGTGGGCTCAACTAAATCAACTAAAAATCAAGTAGTTGTGTCCCTTGAAAAAATGAATAACATAATTGAAATTGACGAGAAAGGTAAAACTGTTACATGTGAGTCTGGGGTTATCATTGAGGATATAATTAACTCTGTTAAAGAGAAAGAACTTCTTCTTCCGTTAAATTTTGGGGCAAGAGGTTCTGCGCAAATTGGAGGTGCAGTTTCAACTAATGCTGGGGGATTAAGAGTATTTAAATATGGTATGACAAGAAGTTTAGTATTAGGTTTAGAGGCAGTTCTTCCTGATGGAACTGTAATTTCGTCTTTAAAAAAACTAATGAAAGACAATTCAGGTTATGATTTAAAACAGTTTTTTATTGGATCTGAAGGAACTCTAGGAATAGTTACAAAAGTTGTTCTTAGATTATATCAGCATCCCAAGACAAGATATACTGCTCTGGCTGTTACTAATGATTACCAAAAGGTCTTAAACTTATTAAAGTTTATGGAGGATAAAATTTCAAAAAACCTTACAGCTTTTGAGCTTTTATGGAATGATACCTACAAGCAAATGGTAAGTGATAAAACTATGTATAATAAATATCTCCCCGATAACTATAAGTACTATGTTTTTATCGAATATATGGGTGGTGATTTTGAAAATGACTATAATACTTTTGAAAAAGCTGTTATGGAGACACTTGAACAAGGGCTTGTTGATGATGCAGTCTTAGGTAAGGATGAAAAAGAGCAGCTGAATATTTGGGGAATTAGAGAAGATGTCGATGTTTTAGCAGAAGAAAAAAAATTTGATCAGCAATTTGATATAAGTATACCTGTTGCACAAATTGGAGAAGTGATTGATAAAACAATCAATGAGCTTAAAAATTGTAAAGGTGTAGAAACAATCTTTCCGTTTGGTCATGTAGCCGATGGTAACATACATTTTATAATTGGAAAGAATTCTGATGATGATGATTTAAAATCTAACATTAACGAAATAATCTACAGTAATACGGAGCTAGTAAAAGGTTCAATCTCAGCAGAACATGGTATAGGTCTCGATAAAAAGAAATACTTGATAAAGAGTAGGAGCAAAGATGAGATTGAGCTAATGAAGCTTATTAAAAAATCCATTGATCCAAAAAATATATTAAATCCCGGTAGAGTATTTTAATTTAAGGTATTATCTTTATAACTCAAGCTATGGCAGGAAATTCATTCGGTAATATCTTTAAAATTTCATCCTTTGGTGAGTCTCATGGAAAAGCTCTAGGTGGAGTCATAGACGGGTGTCCTGCAGGTGTAAATATTGATCTAGATTTTATTAATTCCGAGTTAAATAGAAGAAGACCCGGGCAGTCCGAAATTGTTACTCAAAGAAAAGAAGATGATTCTGTTGAATTTTTATCTGGAATATTTGAAGGTAAATCAACTGGAACTCCTATAGGATTTATAATTGTTAATCAGGATCAAAAATCAAAAGATTACTCTCATATAAAGGATAGCTACAGACCATCTCATGCAGATTTTGTTTACGATAAGAAATATGGTTTTAGAGATTATAGAGGTGGTGGTAGAAGTTCTGCAAGAGAAACTGTGGTTAGAGTTGTTGCGGGTGCTATAGCTAAGCTCCTTCTAAAGGATGTTAAGATAAACGCTTTTGTTTCATCAGTTGGAAAAATCAAATATGAATATGAAAATTCAAATGTTGATTTTGAAAATATTGAAAAATCAATTGTAAGATGTCCAGATCTTGATAAGTCTAAAGAGATGGAAGATTTAATAAAAAAAACAAGAAAGAACGGAGATACAGTGGGTGGAGTTATTTCTTGCATTATAAGTGGAGCTCCAGTTGGTCTTGGTGAACCAGTTTTTAATAAGCTTCATGCTGAGCTCGGGAAAGCAATGCTTTCAATTAATGCTGTTAAGGGATTTGAATTTGGAAGTGGCTTTAAAGGCTCTGAAATGAATGGGTCTGAACATAATGATTCATTTAATGAAGACGGATCAACAAAAACTAACTATTCAGGTGGGGTGCAAGGTGGCATATCAAATGGTATGGATATCTACTTTAATATTGCATTTAAGCCTGTTTCTACAATAATGAGAGATCAGGATTCAATAGATAGTAAGGGGAATAAAGTAAAAGTGCAAGGTAAAGGTAGACATGATCCGTGTGTTGTTCCTAGAGCGGTCCCCATTGTTGAAGCAATGGCTGCACTAGTTCTTGCTGACTATCTTTTATTAAGTAAGCTCTCTAAAATATAATTATGAAGTTACATTGGAAAATAATTATCGGAATGGTTTTAGGTGTTGTTTTTGGACTTATCATGTCTCAAACATCATTTGGATCTGATTTAATAAAAGATTGGGTAAAACCATTTGGTACAATATTTATCAATTTACTTAAGCTAATAGCTATGCCATTAATTTTAGCTTCTTTAGTTAAGGGTATTTCTGATCTAAAAGACATTTCTAAATTATCTACTATTGGAACTAGAACACTTGGAATTTATATCTGTACAACAGTAACAGCAGTTGTTATTGGGCTAATCCTTGTAAATATTGTTGAGCCAGGAAGTACTATTACTGATGAAACAAGAATTGATCTTGTTCAAGAGTATGAACAGGGTGTAATTGAGAAGCAACAACAAGCTCAACAGCAAGCAGAAAGTGGTCCTCTTCAGCCATTAGTTGATATTGTTCCAGCAAATATCTTTGATGCTGCTACAAATAATAGAAACATGCTTCAGGTTATTTTCTTTGCAATATTCTTTGGAATTGGAATAATATTGGTTGATCCAAAACTTTCTAAACCTGTAAAAGATTTTTTTGATGGTCTAAATTCTATAATACTTAAACTAATTGATTTAATAATGGAGTCTGCTCCATATGGTGTATTCGCTCTTCTAGCTACATTAGTTGTAGAATCTCCTAGCTTAGACTTATTTATTGCACTTGGAATGTATTCTGTTACTCTTATAATTGGTCTAATTTTAATGATTATAGTTTATAATATTATTGTTAAACTTATAACAAATACAAATCCTTCGACTTTTATGAAGGGTATCTCCGCTGCCCAATTACTTGGATTTTCAACAAGTTCAAGTGCTGCTACACTTCCTGTTACAATGGACTGTGCTGAAAAGAACTTAGGTGTAGATAAAGAAATATCAAGTTTTGTTCTTCCGATAGGAGCGACAGTTAACATGGATGGAACTAGTGTTTACCAGGCAGTTGCTGCTGTGTTTATAGCTCAAGCATTTGGTTTAGATCTTAGTCTTGGTGCACAATTAGGAATTATAGTTACTGCTACTCTTGCTTCAATTGGAGCTGCTGCTGTTCCTAGTGCTGGAATTGTAATGCTAGTAATTGTTCTTGGTCAAGCAGGTATACCAGAAGCTGGACTTGCTTTAATAATAGCTGTAGACAGGCCGCTAGATATGTGTAGAACTATAGTTAATGTTACAGGAGATGCTGCAGTTT
Organism: Flavobacteriaceae bacterium; assembly: GCA_016780245.1. Classification (GTDB taxonomy): domain Bacteria; phylum Bacteroidota; class Bacteroidia; order Flavobacteriales; family Flavobacteriaceae; genus Marisimplicoccus. Next base: position 7,078 of record JADHME010000037.1, read on the forward strand.
CAATGATTGTTGCAAAATCTGTTGGAAAATTAAAGGATCCAAAAGATGTCAATAAAAATTGAAGATTCTTGGAAAACAGCTCTAAATTCAGAATTCAATAAAGATTATTTTAAAGAACTTATTTCATTTGTAAAAAGTGAATATTCATCCTCTATTTGTTACCCTAAGGGATCTGAAATATTTTCAGCTTTTGATAATTGCCCAATCAATGAGTTGAAAGTTGTAATAATTGGTCAAGATCCTTATCATGGTCCAAATCAAGCAAATGGATTATGTTTCTCTGTTAACAAAGGAATTGTTCATCCTCCATCACTAATTAATATTTTTAAAGAGATTGAATCTGATTTAGGTATTAAGTTTAATGATAGAGATGGAGATCTAAGTATGTGGTCCAAACAAGGTGTAATGCTTTTAAATGCTACATTAACAGTAAAGAGAGGGTTAGCTGGAAGTCATCAAAATAAAGGGTGGGAATTATTCACAGACAGAGTCATTGAAATAATATCTGAGGAAACAAATAATACTGTATTTTTATTATGGGGTTCTTTTGCTAAGCAAAAAAAGAAACTAATTGATGATAAAAAACATAAAATTCTTGAATCAGGTCATCCTTCTCCTCTTAGTGCAAATAGAGGGCTATGGTTTGGTAACAAGCATTTTAGTCAATGCAATGAACATCTAAAAAAAATTGGAAAAAAAGAGATTGATTGGTCCTTATGAAATTTGATGTAAAAAATATTGATAAAAAAGTTCTGCAAAGTCTTTTCAAAAATATGCTCAAATCAAGAATGATTGAAGAAAAAATGATCATTCTTCTAAGACAAGGAAAGGTATCAAAATGGTTCAGTGGAATTGGTCAAGAAGCTATTTCTACTGGTGTGACTCTTGCTTTAGATAGTGATGAATATATACTTCCTATGCATAGAAATTTATCAGTTTTCACATCTAGAGAAATTCCTTTAGATAGATTATTTGCTCAGTGGCAAGGAAAACAAGAGGGGTTTACAAAAGGAAGAGATAGAAGTTTTCATTTTGGATCTAATGAACATCATATAGTTGGAATGATATCCCATTTAGGACCCCAAATGGGGGTTGCTTGTGGTATTGCTCTTTCAAATAAATTAAAGGGTAATAATAAATTATGTGCTGTGTTTACTGGAGATGGAGGAACAAGTCAAGGAGATTTTCATGAATCATTAAATCTAGCATCAACCTGGAATCTTCCAGTAATATTTTGTATAGAAAATAATGGATATGGACTATCTACACCAGTTAATGAGCAGTACGCCATTGAAGATCTTGCAGATAGAGCAGCTGGTTATAACATGGATTCATATGTAATTGATGGAAACAATGTCGTTGATGTTTATAATTGTTTGAATGAAGTATCAGTAAAAATGAGATCTGATAATAAGCCTGTTCTTATTGAGTTTAAAACATTTAGAATGAAAGGTCATGAAGAAGCTAGTGGTCAAGCATATATAGATCCTGAGATAATAGAAGAGTGGGCTAAAAAGGACCCTATAAAGCATTTTGAGGAATTCTTGATAAAATCCAAACATCTAAATAGTAAGACTCTTAAAGTTATTAAAAATGATCTTGAGAAAGAGATTGACTCTAACTGGGATATGGCAAAATCTTATAATGAAACTCAGTTTTATGAAAATATAGAAGTTAATGATGTATATAAAGATTTTACCCCTGCTAATAATCATTCAGATAATTCGATTAATGGAGAAGTTAGGTTCGTAGACGCAATTAAGAAGGGAATTGAGGAATCTATGTCAAAATATGATAACCTGGTGATTATGGGGCAAGATATAGCAGAATATGGAGGCGTATTCAAGGTAACTGAAGGTTTAATTGAAAAATATGGTAAAGAAAGAGTTTTTAATACACCACTTTGCGAGTCAGCTATTCTATCCACAGCATATGGCCTATCTGTAGGAGGTTACAAATCAATTGTTGAAATGCAATTTGCAGACTTTATAAGCTCCGGGTTTACAGCTATTGTTAACTTAATAGCCAAATCAAATTACAGATGGTCTCAAAACTCAGATATAGTAGTAAGAATGCCTTGTGGTGGTGGAGTAGGGGCTGGTCCTTTTCATTCTCAATCAAATGAAGTATGGTTTACTAAAGTACCTGGCTTAAAGGTCGTGTATCCATCACATTCATATGAAGCTAAGGGTCTATTAAATGCTTCAATTGAAGATCCTAACCCTGTAATGTACTTTGAGCATAAATATATATACAGGACTGTTTCTGAAGAGATCCCTGAGAATTATTATACTCTTGAGTTAGGAAAAGCAAAAATTAGATCAATTGGTAATGATGTAACAATAATTACATACGGATTAGGTGTTCATTGGGCTTTAGAAATAATAAAATCTTTTAATAATGATTCAATTGAAATCATAGATTTAAATACTCTTGTTCCTTGGGATAAAGAACTAGTTTTCAATTCAATAAAGAAAACAGGTAAAGTATTGCTTTTAAGTGAAGATACTTTAATTAACGGGTTTATAGGAGAAATTTCAGCTACTATTTCAGAGGAGATTTTTGAATACTTAGATGCTCCAATTATTAGAGTAGGATCTCTAGATACACCTGTTCCTTTTTCAAATAATCTTGAGAAAGGTTTTTTGTCTAACAGTAGATTAAAAGAAAAATTGGAAAAACTTTTAAAATACTAATGGAATACCCAAAGTTATACTCCTCAATAGAAAAATTAAAGGAAGAAACTATTCCTAAATGGGGTAGGATGAACTCTTCAATGATGCTTAAGCACTGTAGAAGATTTGTAGATATGTATCTTAATAAAACTAAGTCCAATTTATTATATTCTTTTGTTGGATTATTTTTTGGAGTATTCCATAGACTTTACTTAAAATATATAGTTAGATATAATGTTAAAAACTATATTAAAAACCTGCCAACACTTAAGTTTTTTAATACATACAAACACAAAGATTTAGATTTTGAAGATGAAAAAATAAAGTTACTAATTGCTTTAAAAGAGGTTGAGTCTGTTGAAAAAAAATATATTTATAATGTCTTTCATGGAGTAGTCCCAAATAAAGCATTTAAAAAAGTAGTTTACTTTCATACTTCTTATCATTTATATCAGTTTGGAGTATATGGTGACTAATTTTTCTTAGTAAGATTTTTATTTAAATCCTTTAATGATTCGTTGATTTCTGTTAGAAGTTTTATATTCTTTGGAGTTGCTACTTTATCATTATTAGTATCCTCAGCTTGCAGTTTTAGTCTATTTAAAAACTTTATTACAATGAAAATTGTAAAGGC
>JADHME010000006.1 GCA_016780245.1 Flavobacteriaceae bacterium
GCACCAAGTGCAAGTATTACTTGATCATTACTTGTAAATAAAGTAGGTGAAATATGAGATGAAGATCTATCTCCTGGTTTATCTTGCCCTAAATATCCACCTAAATAAGGGCCCATAGTAACATTGTAAAGAAATCCAAGGCCTTTTGTAGCAACTTTTGATCCCATATTGGGTCCTAAAGTTTGAGTAAGTGATACTACATTTCCATACTTATCTGAAGTAGTTAAATGTGCTGTATGCTCAAGAACAATGTCCTGGTACTCATATTTTTTAACTTCATTATTATAAGTTATAACCATATTTGTTGACTCAATCTTATCTGCAATTCTTTTAGCTGTTTCTTTAGATAAAATACTTCTAACAGAATCGATGTTATTCTGATATGGTCTATATCTATATGATTCTTCAACAGCAGAAGAAACCTTTATAGTCCAATCTTTTTCATCATTAATACTGAGGTTATCAAATGTTTGAATCATGTTTATAGTTATTGACCCATATGATGGAAGGTTTAGAGTATGAATTTGATAGTTATTAAATTCACCACTTAAAACTTCAGACTCCATAGCTGAATAATTTTTCAAATCATCAAGAGTTATAAATCCTCCATTTGATTGAATATCATCAACCATTTTTTGTGCAACTTCTCCCTCATAGAATCCTTTTTTTCCTTTTTCTGAAATAATTCTAAGAGTATTTGCAAGATCTTTTTGGACTAGAACATGACCATTTCTATATGATTCTCCTTCTGAATCCAGGAAATAGAATTTCGACCCTTCAAATAATTTTAATTTTTCTTTTTCGCTTTGAAATCTTTTAATTCCCCCAGGAAGAACAAGAAAGCCTTCTTCTGCAATTTTAATTGCAGGCTGCATTATTGTTTGTAAATCAAGGTTCCCATTTTCTTCGTGAAGTTTAATTAGGCCTGCAACAACACCAGGTATACCTATTGTCTTATATCCAAAACTAGGTAACTCCTCATCACTATCTTTAAAGCTTTGAGGTATTTGAGTAGTTCCATCAATTCCATGGATATTCCCATTTGCCTGCTTGTATATGACTTGAAGTCTTCCTCCAATTCCACTCATGCTTGGTTCAACCACAGTCAAAGTAAATGAAGCAGCAACAGCAGCATCAAATGCATTTCCTCCTTTTGAGAAAATCAACTTACCCGTTTCTGAAGCAAGAGGGTGTGGTGATGAAATTACACTATTTGAATATTTAGAATTATCCGAACAGCCTATTGCTAAAATTGCTATAATTAGCCCAAATATTTTTAAAGAATTAAGCATAAAAAAAAGGTTTGTAAAATTTACAAACCTTTTTTTAAAGTTTTACTGATTAACCTCAGTTTTTGTAAAAATACCTGGATCATCAGCGGATCATTTGAATTTGAATTTAATTCTGTTGCTGCATAAGGCATCCTCTCAGAATATGGAGGATTAGGCCCAAGAACAAGAGTAAAAGGAACTGAAATTGTAGAATCCGATTTTCTTAAGTATTGAAGTTAAATATTTTGAGGTCTCAAACTCTTGAAAACCGAGTTCAGCAAAACTAAACACTTTGTCTACCATTACCTGAGTAGCCTTTTTGTCATCCTCAACCATCTGGGATACTTGAGTCTTAAGATTATTTATTTTTCTCTTTGAAAAATTTTGCGAATAAGTATTTTGTAAAGTTCCTACTATTAGAAGGAAGAATATGGTTTTCTTTAATTTGTTCATAATTGAAATTTAATAATAATGTCTTTTAAAAGATTCTATAGCAGCATAATCAGCAAGGCCCATCTTTTTGTATTTTTCAGCAGTTTCACTATTTCTTTCTTCAGCTCTTACCCAAAATTCTCTAAGGTCTTGACCTTGGAACATTACACCATCTTTTTGCGTTTGGTGGAAAAAAATTGCCTTTCTTTTTCTCAGTACCTGAGCTGGACTCATTGGAACAGCCATGTCAATATCATGAATATCCCAGTCCAGCCATGCTCCTCTGTATAACCACAACCAACAGTCCTTGATAAATTTTTCACCCTTTAATGTATCTAGGGCATCTAGAATTACATCTAAACACACTTTGTGAGTTCCATGAGGATCTTCTAGATCTCCAGCAGCAAAAATTTGATGAGGTTTAATTTTTTTAATTAATGAAGCTGTAATTAGTACATCTTTTTTTGTGGGTGGGTTCTTCTTAATTCTTCCTGTGTCATAGAATGGTAGATTCATAAAATGAGTATTTGAATCTGGAATACCAATATATCTTGTAGCAGCGATAGCTTCTCTTTTTCTTATAAATCCTTTTAAATCTCTTACAGCTTGTGAATCGATTTTATCTGGCTTGTTATTCTTTAATTCTTTTATTAATACACTGACAGCTACTTTAGAGTCATTATTAAATATATCCTTGGAAACCTCTATGAATTTAAGTGCATCATGGTCTGAGACAGCAATATTACCTTTTACTTGGTATGCAATATGCACTTCGTGACCTTGAGACACAAGTCTATCAAATGTACCTCCCATTGACACTACATCATCATCAGGATGAGGGCTAAAAATAATTACTCTTTTAGAGTTAGGGGATTTTCTCTCAGGTCTAGTTGAGTCATCAGCTCCTGGTTTTCCTCCTGGCCATCCAGTAATTGTATTTTGAAAGTGGTTAAACATATTAATGTTTAGATCATATGAAGATCCCTCAAGAGCTAATAGATCAGATAATCCATTTTTGTTGTAATCTTCATCTGTTAGTTTAAGTATAGATTTTTCTGTTGTTTCACAGAGCCATACTATTGCTCTTCTTTTCATTGTGTCAATCCAATCACATGTACTAACAAGCCATGGTGTTTTAAACCTTGTTAATTCACTTGCTGATTCATTATCTAGAACAAGAGTTGTGTTTTTATGATTCTGAAGGTATGTAGTTGGAATTAATGAGGTAACATTATTTTCTACTGATTTTTTAACAATTAAACTTTTGTGCAATCCCCATGCCATTACAATAATTCTCTTCGCATTAAAAATTGTTCTAACTCCCATAGTTATTGCCTTAGTAGGGACATTTTCAATACCGTTAAAACTTTTACTTGCATCAAACCTAGTTGTATGATCAAGTGTTATAAGTCTGGTCTTTGAGTTGAAATGAGAACCAGGTTCATTAAAGCCTATGTGTCCAGTTCTTCCAATTCCTAGTAGCTGTATATCAATTCCTCCACATTTTTCAATTTCCTTCTCATATGAAGAACAGAATGTTTTTATTTCTTTCTCACCTATTTCTCCAGAGGGTATATTAATATTTTCTTTAGGAATATCAATATAATCAAATAGATTTTCATTCATGAAATGATGATAACTGTTTATATCATCTTTTTTAATACCATAATATTCATCAAGATTAAAAGCAATTACATTTTTAAAGCTCAATGATTCATTTTTATGAATCTTTATTATTTCTTGATAAACTATTGAAGGTGAGGAACCAGTAGCAAAACCTATTACACAACTTTTATTTTTTTCTTGTTTAGATTTAACTAAATCACAAATTTCTCGAGCAATAAGAATAGAAGCTTGTTGTGAACTTTCAAAATTAACAGTGTGAAGTTTTTCAAATCTAGTCTCCTCATTGATTCCTGGAGATTGATATTTGAGGTTTTTTTTGGCCATTTTTTCTTTCTGTTATGAAATTACAAAGTTAATAATGTTTTCATTAATTTATTCTCATGTTTTTTTAATTTTACAAATTCAACTTAATATCTCAATTATCTTAATATGAATACAATCATTATAGGAAGTGGGCCAGCTGGATATACAGCGGCAATTTATGCAGCTAGAGCTGATCTTAAACCAATTATATATACTGGTTTAGAACCAGGTGGTCAATTAACTACTACAACTGAAGTAGATAATTTTCCTGGATACCCTCAAGGTATTGATGGGCCAACCATGATGAATGAATTAAAAGAACAAGCAGAAAGATTTGGAACAAAAGTTGAAGTTGATTTTATTTCAAAAGTAGAATTTTCTAAAGAAAAAGGAGGTTTACATAAGATATACACTCAAAATGGAGATGAAATTCAATCTAAAGCAATAATAATATGTACAGGTGCTTCAGCTAAATATCTTGGTCTCCCAAGTGAGCAAAAACTCATAGGGGGTGGAGTTTCAGCTTGTGCAGTTTGTGATGGCTTCTTTTATAAAAATCAAGATGTTGCTGTAGTAGGTGGAGGAGATAGTGCTATTGAGGAAGCAACATATTTAGCAAAAATTTGTAATAATGTTACCATGTTAGTAAGAAAGGATCACTTTAGAGCTTCAAAGGCAATGCAACATCGATTAAGCAATTTTAAAAATATTAATGTGTTTTTTAATTCTGAAATAGATGAAGTATTGGGAAACAATGTTGTTGAAGGAATAAAAATTAAAAATAATATCACCAATGAGTTTTCTCAAGTTAATATTTCGGGTTTATTCATTGCCATTGGCCACACTCCAAATACAGATATTTTTAAGGGTATTGTTGATATGGATGATAGCGGATATATATTAACAGACAAGACTTCAACAAAAACAAACATACCTGGTGTTTTTGCTGCAGGTGATGTACAAGATAAAGATTATAGACAAGCAATTACAGCTGCTGGTACTGGTTGTATGGCAGCCCTTGATGCAGAAAGATATTTACAAGAAATTTAAATTCTTTTTGATGCTTTTAACCACCTTACAGGAAGGTTGTCATTTAAGGCATCTTGATAATCACTTTCAAGACAAGGTAAAAATTTAATTTTATCATTACTGGCTGAGGTTACTGTCATCCACCATCTTTCTGAAATTTTACTTTTATAAAAAATAATATCCCTGCTTGAAGTTTGAACTATATATTTAAAAAACAGTTGAGAGTCGTCAAAGTTTGATTCATTTATTCTATTATTTAAACTGTCAATGAAATACCAAATTATTTCAGAATATAATTTATTTGAAACCTGATTTTTATTTAAGTCAAACAATCCAAAAAAGGATGTCTTATTACTTTGACCTGCATATTTACTTAATATACAAGCAAGTCTTGTGTCTATTCCATTAGGATTAGAGTTTCCAGGGAATGATAATGATTTCATGTCAAAACCAACTATATCAGCATCTCGAATAATTGGCTCAGCTCTCATATTATTTTCTGTAATTTGACCCAATGAAATTTTTTCAAAGAATAATTTATCCATTAGCTCTATCTCTTCATATGAGCATAAGTGTCTTTGGTAGCCTATATTTGTAAAATCATTTAATTTGTTAGAATCATCCAGTATAATTTTATTCATGTATGTTCTACCTGAAATTATATCTGAATCTTGATATAAGTCAAATTGATTATCAATTGATACAATATTTACTTTATCAGAGTATGAATCAAAAGATTTAAAGACTGGATAAATAATATCATTGCTTCCTCCAATTATTACTAAAGTAATTTTTTTTGAATGTAATTCCTTACATATATCATATAGGGCATGATAAGTATCATCAACAGTATTTCCATTGGGAAGATCACCTAAATCACATATGGATATCTTCCATTTACCCTCTTTTAGTTTGTAAAGCTCCTTTCTAAGAATGTTTAACTCTTGTATATCAGATTCAAAATAAGAGTTTCTAGTTTCACTAATTCCAATTATGCAAAGATTTGATGAATCAATATCAGGAATACCTGATTGGTCTCTATGAAATTTTATTTTATTAAAAAGTGATCCTTGTAAGTGATTTTCATCAAATTCGTCGAGTAAATTTTCTGAAACAGGTTTTAATAGCTCAAGGCTCATTTTTTCTTTTTTGGATTTAGATATTCTTTAGCAATATCTAATGTAATAGTTTTAGGGTCAATTTCTTTTGGAATTTCTATTTTCTTCTTACCCATTGAGATAACTGACCTACCCCATCTACCTTTTTCAAGCTTTATGCCTTCATCAACCCACTCAGCAATTAATTTTTCTTTTTCCTTTTTTAATTTTAACTCAATTAGTTCTTCAATATTATCTATTGTAAGATTATCAAAGTCATATGTCTTATTTACGTTAATAAATATTTCATTCCACTTTATAAATGGTCCAAACCTACCCTTTCCCTTTGTTACTGGTAAATCATTATAAATGTGAATAGGTTCATCTGCTTTTAATTTTTCGTCAATCAGCGGAATTGCAGAGTCTATATCAACTGAATGTGGATCAATTTCCTTTGGTATTGAAATAGATTTTGATGAATATTTTAAATATGGTCCATATCTACCATTATTGACAGTTACAATCTCTCCCTTATAAGTTCCAATTTCCTTAGGAAACTTAAATAGTTCTAGTGCTTCGTCTAAAGTTATTGTGTCTAACTGCTGTTCTGAAGTTAGGCTAGCAAAAATTGGTTTATCCTCATCATCAACTGTTCCTATTTGAGCAATTGGACCAAACTTTCCAAGCCTTACCTTAACAACACTTCCTGAAACTGGATCATCTCCTAAAATTTTTTCACCAGATTGTCTTTCAGCTGTATCTTTTACAATATTTACATTCGTATGAAAATCTGTATAAAATTGTTTGATTATATCAGTCCAATTTTGATTTCCCTCAGCTATCTTATCAAAACTTTTTTCAACCTCTGCTGTAAATCCGTAATCAAGGATATTATTGAAATTATCAACTAAAAAGTCATTTACAATTATCCCAATATCAGTAGGTATGAGCTTACCTTTGTTAGAACCAGTCTTTTCAGTTGAAGTACTCTCAATAATATCTCCATTTTTTAGTTCTATGGATTTGTATGTCCTTTCTTGGCCTTCGTTATCACCTTTTGATACATAACCTCTGTTTTGTATTGTTGATATTGTAGTAGCATAAGTTGCAGGTCTACCAATACCAAGTTCCTCCAATTTTTTTACTAAAGATGCTTCGGTATACCTTGAGGGGGGTCTAGTGAATGACTCTCTTGATGTAATATTAATTAAATCTAGATTTTCATTAACATTTAATTGTGGTAAAGTGCCTTTTTCTTCCTGTGTCTCATCATCAGTTCCTTCATTATAAACTCTAAGAAAACCATCAAATTTAATTACTTCACCTCTTGCAATGAATATTTCATCAAAAGAGTTAGAGTTGATTTTTACAACTGTTCTCTCAATTTGTGCATCTGACATTTGTGAGGAAATTGTCCTTCTCCATATAAGTTGATACAATCTTTGCTGATCATAATCGGAGGAAATATCTTCAACAGAAACATCTGTTGGTCTAACAGCTTCATGAGCCTCTTGAGCTGATTTATTTTTATTTTTATAATTTCTAAGATTTACATAACTATCTCCATACGTACTCTCAATTTTAGATAAAATTGATGATTTAGCTTCTCCTGATATAGTAACACTATCTGTTCTCATATATGTTATTAAACCTGCTTCATATAGTTTTTGAGCAGTTGACATTGTCCTAGTAACACCAAAGCCTAATTTCCTTGAAGCCTCTTGCTGAAGGGTTGATGTAGTAAAAGGAGGTGTAGGAGATTTCTTAGCTGGTTTTTTTTCTACATTAGACACAGTATATGTACTATTGATATTTTTTTGAAGAAATGCCTTAACTTCTTCAGCAGAATCAAATTTATTGTTTAGCTCAGCCTTAAGATTGACTCCACTAGAATTTTTAAAAGTTCCAATTGACTTGTAAGTGCTATTTGTTAAAAAGTTTTTAATCTCTCTTTCCTTCTCAACGATAAGTCTTACGGAAACGGATTGAACTCTTCCAGCAGAAAGACCTGTCTTAACTTTTCTCCACAATACTGGAGATAATTCATAACCTACTAACCTGTCTAATACTCTTCTAGCCTGTTGAGCATTTACAAGATTATAGTTTATCTCTCTAGGACTATCCAATGCATTTAAAATTGCGTTTTTAGTTATTTCATGAAATACTATTCGATCATAGTCTTTATTAGTCAAGTTTAAATTTTCAAATAAGTGCCAAGCAATTGCCTCTCCTTCTCTATCTTCATCACTAGCCAACCAAACTTTATCAGACTCACTAACATACTTTTTTAAGTCTTTTATAACAGGTTTCTTTTCTGTAGGAATTATATATTTTGGTTTAAAATCATTTTCAACATCAACTCCTAATTCTTTATCTGGAAGATCTGAAATATGCCCAACACATGACACAACTTTAAAGTCTTGTCCCAAAATTTTCTCGATTGTCTTTGCTTTTGTAGCAGACTCAACAATTACTAAATTTTTTGGCATATTTTATTTTTTTGGGCCTAAATGTAAATAGATTTATTCTTTTGATTCAAAAAATAATAAAAATTTTAAAATTTGTTTAACATAATTGCTAGTTAGTTTTAAAGAAAGTAATTTTGTATTAAGATGAAAATTGAGCAAATATATACTAAGTGTTTATCACAAGGTTCGTACTATATTGAGAGTAATAATGAGGTAGCTATTATTGACCCCTTAAGAGAGGCTGATATATATATATCTAAAGCTAAAACAAGTAATTCAAAAATCAAATTCATTTTTGAAACACACATTCACGCAGATTTTGTTAGTGGTCATTTAAATCTTGCAAAAAAATCAGGAGCAGAAATAGTATATGGACCTAAAACAGAAACTAGTTTTGAAAATATAGTTGCAAAAGATTATCAAGAGTTTAAAATTGGTGATATAACTATAGTTGCAATTCACACTCCAGGTCACACCATTGAGAGTACTACTTATTTATTAAAAGATTCATCTGGAAAAGATCATGCTATTTTTACTGGAGATACTCTTTTCTTAGGTGATGTTGGTAGACCAGACTTATCTCAAAATTCTAGTATGAGTAATAGAGATTTAGCCTCAATGTTATTCGATAGCCTTAGAAGTAAGATAATGACTCTAAGTGATGATGTTATTATTTATCCAGGACATGGTGAAGGAAGTTCATGTGGAAAAGACCTTAGCTCAGAGACTATTGGAACTTTAGGTGATCAAAAAAGAACTAACTATGCGCTTAGAGAGAAAATGACAAAAGATGAATTTATTAAAGAGGTTTTAGACGGATTATTAGATCCTCCAAAATATTTTCCTGATAATGTAATGTTAAACAAAGAAGGTTATGATGAATCTGATGAAATAATTAATAAGAGTCTTAAGGCTTTAACTGCTAAGGAAGTTGCTAGTAGGCTCAAAGAAAAGATAACAATACTTGATGTAAGAAGTGCTGAAGATTTTTCATCATCTCACATACCAGGGTCAATTTTTATTGGATTAGATGGAAGATTTGCTCCCTGGGTTGGTGAAATATTAGAAGATGTTTCTAAAAAACTAATTATAGTTGCACCTGAAGGTAGAGAAAAAGAAGCTATAATTAGACTATCAAGAGTTGGTTTTGACAATGTTATTGGATATCTGGAAGGTGGAATTAATAGCTGGATTAAAAATGGTGGTATAATTAGCAAAGTATTAAATGAGTCTACATCAAAATTCTCAACTGTAGATAATAATAAAGATATCCTTGATGTAAGATCAAAAAATGAACATAAAAGTGAGTCATTGCCAAATTCTCTCAATATTCCTTTGATTGATCTAAGTAAATCTATTGATAAAGTTTCTTTTGAAAAAACATTCTATGTACACTGCAAAGGGGGGTACAGAAGTATGATAGCAGCATCAATTCTTCTTGCTAATGGAATATCAAACTTTTCAAATATTCCTGGAGGTTATGATAAAATCAAAAATTATAATTCATAAATACTGACAAATTGGCATAATTTAAATTAATTGAGTAATTTTACAAAAAATTAATTTTTATCAAAAAAAAGTCTTTATTTATTGAAACATACGGGTGTCAGATGAATTTTGCTGACAGTGAGGTTGTTGCATCTATATTAAAAAAAGATGGCTATGAATTAACTGATGATTCAAAGAGTGCAAATCTAGTTTTATTAAATACCTGTTCAATTAGAGATAAGGCTGAACAAACAGTTCGAAATAAACTTAAAACATATAATTCTTACAAAAAGGATAATAATGATCTAAAAATAGGGCTTTTAGGTTGTATGGCTGAAAGGTTAAAGGATAAGCTTCTTGAAGAAGAAAAGATGGTTGACCTAGTTGTAGGACCAGATTCATACAAAGACCTTCCAAACCTATTGGATGAGGTTGATCATAACCAAAAGGCAGTTAATGTTATATTATCAAAGTCTGAAACCTATGGAGATATTTCACCAGTAAGAATTCACAACAACGGTATTAATGCATTCGTGTCAATTACAAGAGGGTGTGACAACATGTGTACATTTTGTGTTGTACCATTTACAAGAGGTAGAGAGAGAAGTAGAAACCCTGATAGCATATTAAGGGAGATAGATGAATTAAATCAAAAAGGTTATAAGGAAATAACATTACTTGGACAAAATGTTGATAGTTATTTATGGTATGGTGGAGGTCCTAAAAAAGACTTTAAAAAGACAACAGAAGAACAAAAGAAAAATTCTGTAAAATTTTCAAGCTTACTTGACTTAGTTGCTTCAAGTTTTCCTGAAATCAGAATAAGATTTTCAACTTCTAATCCTCAGGACATGACAATTGATGTCATTCAAACAATGTCTGAACATAAAAACATCTGTAACTATATTCACCTTCCAATTCAGTCTGGAAGTGACAGAATTTTGAAAAAGATGAATCGACTTCATACCAGAGAGGAATATCTTGATCTTATAAACAGAATTAGAGACATAATACCTAATTGTGGTATTTCACATGATATGATTACTGGTTTTCCATCTGAAACTGAGAGAGATCATCAAGATACTTTATCTCTTATGGAAGAGGTAAAGTATGACTTTGGATATATGTTTGCGTATTCTGAAAGACCTGGAACTTACGCGGCTAAGCACTTTAAAGATGATATCTCTCCAGAAATTAAACAAAGAAGATTAGAGGAAATAATTACTCTTCAACAAAAACATAGCCTTGAAAGAAATAAAAGTTTTATAAATAAAAATTGCGAAGTACTTATAGATAAAGAATCTAAAAAATCAAATGATTTTTGGAGTGGAAGAACAACTGAAAATAATGTTGTCGTTTTTCCTAAATTCAATTTTAAATTGGGTGATACTGTAAATGTTGATATTAGTGATTGCACAACTGCAACTCTAATTGGAAATATTAATGAATTAAAAGCTAAATTATAATGGAGTCAGTTTTAACAGTAAAACAAAGGTTTGGTATAATTGGAGATAACCCTATACTTAATAGAGCAATTGAAAAATCAATTCAAGTTGCTAACTCTGATATATCTGTCCTCGTTACAGGTGAGAGTGGTGTTGGTAAAGAGAACATTTCTAAAATTATTCATCAGTATTCTCATAGAAAACATGCGAAATATATTGCAGTTAACTGTGGAGCAATTCCTGAGGGGACAATTGATTCTGAACTGTTCGGGCATGAAAAAGGAGCATTTACAGGAGCTACAGCTAACAGGAGTGGTTATTTTGAAGTAGCAGATGGAGGAACAATATTTCTAGATGAAGTTGGTGAACTTCCACTCTCAACTCAAGTTAGACTTTTAAGAATTCTTGAAAGTGGAGAATATATTAAAGTTGGATCTTCAAAAGTTCAAAAAACTAATGTAAGAATAGTCGCCGCAACTAATGTTAATATGGATGAGGCAATAAAAAAGGGAAAATTTAGAGAAGATCTTTTTTACAGACTTAGTACTATTATTATTAACATACCACCATTGAGAGATAGAAAAGATGATATCCCTATTTTATTCAGAAAATTTGCATCTGATTTTGCCCAAAAATACAATATGCCAACATTAAGACTTGATGAATCCGCTCAAGATTT
Organism: Flavobacteriaceae bacterium; assembly: GCA_016780245.1. Taxonomy (GTDB): domain Bacteria; phylum Bacteroidota; class Bacteroidia; order Flavobacteriales; family Flavobacteriaceae; genus Marisimplicoccus. The sequence goes on from JADHME010000006.1 coordinate 11,839, forward strand.
GCTTTGTCAACAAGATTGGAAAGGTAATATTAGACAGTTAAGAAATGTTGCTGAACAAATGTCAATATTAGAAAAAGAAAGAAATCTTAAAAGTGATACTTTAAATAATTATCTTCCAAATAAAGTTTCAAAACTTCCGGCAACTCTTGATGATGTTAAAGAAGATTCATCCTCTTTTTCATCAGAGCGTGAAATCCTTTATAAGGTTTTGTTTGACATGAAGAATGACTTAAATGATCTGAAAAAATTAACTCTTGAAATAATGCAAGGCGATGATAACAGTGATATAAAAGAAAAGAATCAAGGCTTGATTAATAAAATTTATGGAGATGATGAATCATATGATAGTCAAGAAATAGTAAATTCAGCAGTTGATTTGAATGTTGATCTTGAGAGCAAAGTTCAGGATAAGTACGAATATGTTGAGACTATCGAAGAAGAAGAAACTCTTTCTCTTCAGGATAAAGAACTAGAAATGATTAAACAAGCTTTAATCAGGACTAATGGAAGAAGAAAAAATGCTGCTAAAGAGTTAGGTATATCAGAAAGAACATTATATAGAAAAATTAAACAACATAATCTTGGAGATGTTTCAGAATTTTAAAAAATATTTTTTACTTTTTAGTTTTTCATTAATAAGTTTCTCATGTGGAATCTACAGCTTTACTGGTTCATCGATTCCAGTAGGAGTTGAAACTTTTCAGGTTGATTATTTTGAAAATACTGCTGGTGGAAAACCTGGATCTACTGTCGAACCTGGTCTTGACAGAGACTTTACTATTGCATTACAAGACTTGATTGTTAATCAAACTAGTCTTAACCTTGTTAATGAAGGAGGTGACATAATATATAGTGGAGAAATTGTTGAGTTTAGTGTTACACCTATGGCAGCCACTGCTGAGATTAGAGCAGCTCAAAACAGATTAATAATGGCTGTAATGGTTAGTTATGAAAATGTTTTAAATGAAGAGGACAACATAGAAAAAAGATTCTCATTTTATTATGATTTTCCAGGCAATCTTCAAGTATATGATATAAAAGATACTGCACTTCAAGAAATTTTTGAGAGAATTACTCAAGATATCTTTAATGAAACATTAGCAAAATGGTAAACAAAACAGGTGATTTATTCTCAAAAATTTTAAATGAATTTGATCCATCAGATTCTTCAACATCCACTGTTTTAAAAGGAATACTTAATACTTATCCTTTTTTTCAGTCAGCATCAGCTTATTATTTAAAAACACTTAAAGTTCAGGGAAAAGAGTCGTTCAATGAGTTACTTCTAAAGACTGCTATCTTAACACACAATAGGTCTATACTAAGGAACTGGATATATGAAAAGGAAGAAAATAAAATTAACAAGAAGGTTGATAAAATTGAAAAATATTCTTTTTTAGATTGGTTTGATGTAATAAATGAAAGCGAGTCAAATTTAGATTACAAGATTGATTTAATTGATAAATTCATAAAGAATTCTCCAAAAATTAATATTGACAAGGAATATAAGTCTGATATTGAAATTATTCCTAAATCAAAGATTAAAGATGATTTAATAACTGAGACTCTTGCAAAAATTTATATTGATCAAAAAAAATATAATAAAGCGATAAAAGCTTATAGTATATTAAGCTTGAAATATCCAAAAAAAAGTAGTTTCTTTGCAGACCAAATTGAAAGGATAAAAAACTTAAAAAAAAATAATAATTAACCATGGGAACCTTTTGGATATTAGTATCACTGATTTTATTTGTTTGTGTTTTATTAATACTTGTGATTATGGTTCAAAACCCTAAAGGAGGAGGTCTATCTTCGACTTTTGGTGGAGGGCAACAACAAATTGGTGGTGTAAAAAGCACCACAGATTTTCTTGATAAAAGTACATGGGCTCTTGCTATAATTATTCTTGTTTTGATTCTTATTTCAAACGTAACATTAATGAATGATTCAGATAAATCTGATTCAATTCTAATTGATGAATCAATTCCTGAGCAAACCATTCCAGAAATTCCAGAACAAAGCATTCCTGAGATTCCCACTGAAACTATAGATGATTAATGTCATGATGTCATGAAAAACACCTTTTCATAGATGTTAAATCGTTTGGCATAGTTTATGAAATTTCTATAATATTAAAATTAAATAAAATGAGTAAAATTAATATTAAACCACTTGCAGATAGAGTTTTAGTTGAACCCTCTGAAGCTGAAACAACTACTTCATCTGGGATTATTATTCCAGATACTGCAAAAGAGAAACCTCAAAGAGGTAAAATTGTTGCAGCTGGGCCTGGAACAAAAGAAAATCCAGTAACTGTTAAAGTTGGAGATATTGTTCTCTATGGAAAATATGCTGGAACAGAACTTCAACATGAAGGTGTTGATTATTTGATAATGAAAGAAACTGATATTCTTGCAATTGTATAACTTAATTTAAATTAAAATGGCAAAAAAAATTGAATTTGATATCGAAGCACGAGATGGCATTAAGCGAGGAGTAGATGCTCTTGCAAATGCTGTTAAAGTTACATTAGGCCCTAAGGGAAGAAATGTAATTATAGGTAAATCTTTTGGAGCACCTCAAGTAACTAAAGATGGAGTTACTGTTGCAAAAGAAATTGAACTAAAGGATAATTTAGAAAATATGGGTGCTCAGATGGTTAAAGAAGTTGCTTCAAAAACTAATGATCTAGCTGGAGATGGAACTACTACTGCTACTATCCTTGCTCAGTCTATTGTTACAGAAGGACTTAAAAACGTTGCAGCTGGAGCAAATCCAATGGATTTAAAAAGAGGTATAGACAAAGCTGTTATTTCTGTTGTAAATGCTCTAGAGAAACAATCAGTAGAAATTGGAAGTGCATCTGAAAAAATACTTCAGGTTGCAAGTATTTCTGCTAATAATGATGAAACAATTGGAAAATTAATTACTGAAGCATTTGAAAAAGTTGGCAAAGAGGGAGTAATTACTGTTGAAGAAGCAAAGGGTACTGAAACTTATGTTGATGTAGTTGAAGGTATGCAATTTGATAGAGGGTATATTTCCCCTTATTTTGTGACTGATTCGGAAAAAATGGAAGCAGATTTGGATACTCCCCAAATTCTTATAACAGATAAAAAAATATCTGTCATGAAAGATTTACTTCCTATTCTTGAGCCAGTAGCCCAATCAGGTAAACCTCTTTTGATAATCGCAGAGGATATTGATGGAGAAGCATTAGCTACTTTAGTAGTAAATAAATTAAGAGGATCTTTGAAAATTGCAGCTGTTAAAGCCCCGGGGTTTGGAGACAGAAGGAAGGCAATGCTTGAAGATATTGCTATTTTAACAGGTGGTACTGTTATATCTGAAGAAAGAGGCTTTACTCTTGAAAATACAACCATAGATATGCTTGGTACTGCGGAAAAAGTAACAATTGACAAGGATAACACTACTATAGTTAATGGATCCGGAAACAAAAAAGATATAAAATCTCGAGTGAGCCAAATTAAAGCTCAAATTGAAACTACAACTTCAGATTATGATAAAGAAAAGCTTCAAGAAAGGCTAGCAAAACTTGCCGGTGGTGTAGCAGTTCTTTATGTTGGTGCTCCGTCAGAAGTTGAGATGAAAGAGAAAAAGGATAGAGTTGATGATGCACTCCATGCTACTAGAGCTGCAATCGAAGAAGGAATTGTAGCAGGTGGTGGTGTTGCTCTTCTAAATTCAAAAAATGAATTAGAAAAGTTAAGATCATCAAATGCTGACGAAGCAACAGGTATCCAGATTGTAAATAAAGCAATCGAAACTCCTCTAAGAACTATTGTTGAAAATTCTGGAGGAGAAGGATCAGTAGTTGTTTCAAAAGTTCTTGATGGAGATAAAAACTTTGGATACAATGCAAAAGAGGGTAAATATGTTGATATGTTAAAAGAAGGTATAATAGATCCTAAAAAAGTGACAAGAGTTGCTCTTGAAAATGCAGCATCTGTAGCTGGAATGATATTAACTACAGAATGTGCATTAGTAGACATCAAAGAAGACAACCCTGCACCAATGCCACCAATGGGTGGAGGAGGAATGCCAGGCATGATGTAATAGATTAACCACAAATATAAAAACCTGCTTTTCAGCAGGTTTTTTTTGTACTTTTGTTTTCTTCATATGAAAAAGATTTCTTCAGCACTAATTTCTGTTTTTAACAAAGATAAAATTGAGCATTTGTGTCAAATTCTTACAGACAATAATGTTAAAATATATTCTACTGGAGGAACCTATGAATATATAAATAGTCTAGGTATTAAGCTTGAAAAAGTAGAGGACTTAACAACGTACCCATCTATTTTAAATGGAAGAGTAAAAACTCTTCATCCAAAAATATTTGGTGGAATATTAAAAACTAATTCAAAGTCTGACATTGATGAATCAAAAAAATATGAAATTCCTGATATAGATCTTGTTATAGTTGATCTATATCCTTTTGAAGAGACTGTCAAGAATTCAAATAACCATGAGGATATAATTGAAAAGATTGATATAGGGGGGATTTCTCTTATTAGAGCTGCAGCAAAAAATTATGAAAATGTTACTTGTATCTCATCTAAAGATCAATACGATGAATTGATTAGTATTTTAAAGAATGAGTGTAAAACAGATATAGAATATAGAAAGAGACTAGCATTTGAAGCATTTCAAAAAAGCTCAGATTATGACTATAAGATTTCATCTTATTTAAATAATAAGAATATTAATACAAATTCTTATAAGGATGCTGTAAAAGAGTTAAGGTATGGAGAAAACCCTCATCAAAATGGTAGATTTATTGGGCAAATCGATGAAATATTTGAACAAATTCATGGCAAAGATATTTCATATAACAATCTTTTAGATATAGATTCAGCAATTGGACTTCTTAAAGACTTGGAAACAAAAAAATCAGTTTTTCTAATACATAAGCATAATAATCCATGTGGTGTTGCTATTAGGGATAATTTATTAGATGCTTATTTAGATGCACTATCATGTGATAACGTATCTGCTTTTGGTGGAATTTTAACTTCTAACCAAGCTGTTGATATAAAAGTTGCTGAGGAAATTAATAAACTATTCTTCGAAGTTTTAATTGCTCCAAATTATAGTAATAGTGCATTGGATTTATTAAAATCTAAAAAGAATAGAATAATCATTAAATTAAAATCTTTTCCAATAAATAAACTCCAAACTCGATCATGTCTTAATGGAATTCTTGAGCAAGACATAGATGATAAAATTGAAAAATTTGAAGACTTTAAAGTTGTTACAAATATATCTCCAAATTCTACAAAATCTGATGATCTTGTATTAGCATCAATTATTGTAAAACATACAAAATCCAATTGTATAGCAATTGTAAAAAACAAGCAATTAATTGGATCTGGTATGGGACAAGTATCAAGGATAGATGCATTAAATCAAGCAATTGAAAAATCAAATAAATTTGGTTTTGATCTCAATGAATCTTGTTTAGCAAGTGATGCCTTCTTTCCATTTTCAGATTGCGTTGAAATATCACATGCAAATAATATAAATTCTATTGTTCAACCAGGAGGTTCAATCAAAGACCAGGATTCCATTGATTTTTGTAACAAAAATGGGATGTCTATGGTTTTTTCAGGAATAAGACATTTTAGACATTAATTGGTATTATTTAACTAACTTTGCAAACTATTATGGGATTTTTCACAGAAGAAATAGCTATTGATCTTGGGACTGCAAACACTTTAATTATTCATAATGATAAAGTTGTCGTTAATAGTCCCTCTATTGTTGCTATTGATAGGTCTACAAAAAAAATAATAGCTATTGGTGAAGAGGCAAAATTCATGCAAGGCAAAACTCATGAAAATATCAAAACTATAAGACCTCTAAAGGATGGAGTTATTGCTGATTTCGAAGCATCAGAAAAAATGATTAGTGAGTTAATTAGAAGTATTCCTACTCTAAAAAAAAGATGGTTTTCTCCTTCTTTGACAATGGTAATTTGTATTCCTTCAGGAATTACAGAAGTTGAAATGAGAGCTGTAAAAGAATCTGCTGAAAGAGTAAATGGAAAGGAAGTATATTTAATTCATGAGCCTATGGCAGCAGCAATTGGGATTGGAATTGACATAGTAAAACCAAAAGGCAATATGGTTGTAGATATCGGAGGTGGTACAACTGAAATTGCTGTTATCGCATTATCAGGTATTGTGTGTGAAAAGTCATTGAAAGTAGCTGGTGATGTGTTTACCAATGATATAGTATACTACATGAGGACTAAACATAATTTATATATCGGTGATAGAACAGCAGAAAAAATTAAAATTGAAGTAGGGTCTGTAACTGAAAGCTTAGATGATCCTCCTGAAGACATGCATGTTCAAGGAAGAGATCTTTTGTCTGGTAAACCTAAGGAGAAGGTAATCTCATACATAGAAGTTGCAAAGGCAATTGACAAATCTATAATTAGAATTGAGGACTCAATCATGGAGACTCTATCTCAAACACCACCAGAACTTGCAGCAGATATTTATAATACAGGAATATACTTAGCTGGAGGAGGAGCACTTCTTAGAGGATTAGATGAAAGATTGTCAAATAAAACTGATCTGCCTGTTTATATTGCTGAAGATCCACTTCAAGCAGTAGTTAGAGGAACAGGAATTGCCTTGAAGAATATAGAAAAATTTAAGTCTGTTCTAATTAAGTAATTTTTTAATGCAGTCAATAATTAATTCCATAGTTAAAAATAGGAACTTAATTATATATCTTTTCCTTTCATTTGTTACTTTCAACTATTTATACAATAATAGTTCTGTTCACTACTCTGGCTTTGGAAAAGTTGGAACATTTATTTCAGGTTCAACTTCTAGTGTTTACTCATATATAAACTCTTATTTTAATCTTAGACAAGAGAATAATAAGTTAATTGAAGAAAACCTAGAATTAAAAAAATATGAATCTCAATTTATTGATAAGTCTAATAAAAGAGATGTTTCTGAAAGTAAAATTGATAAAACCATAAGTGCAAATGTGATATTTAATTCAATTAACAAGAGTAAAAATATTATAGTAATTAATAAAGGAGAACTTAATGGAATAACTAAAGAAATGGGAGTTATATCTTCAAAAGGGGTTGTTGGAATTATAAAAAATATAACAGATAATTACTCCTCAATTGTTTCATTACTTAATACAGATCTAAAAATAAATGCTATTTTGAAGAACTCTTCTACTATAGGATCAATAAGTTGGAATGGTTTAGATCCTAGAATTGTTCAACTTAATGATATTTCTCTCAGTAGTTCAATTAAAATTGGAGATACAATTATAACTGGGGGTATGTCATTTTATTTTCCTAAAGGTATACCGATTGGAAGAATAGAAGATTATAACAATACCTCACTCGAGGGATATTATTCTATAGATGTATCAATTTTCAGTGACTTTTCCTCACTTTCTAATATCTACATATTAAAGAGAACCGATAATGATGAAATTAAATCCCTGTTAAATGAATAGAGAATTAGCCAAAGAAATAATTCTTTCATTAGTAATTGTATTATCTCAACTATTGATTTTTAATCATATGAAGCTTTTTGGAACTGTAGATACCTTTATATATGTTTCTTTATTCATACTTTATAAAACAACTTATAATAAAACATACTTAATATTATTTGGATTTTTAGTCGGACTAATAATTGATTTATCATTTCAAACCTATGGTGCTCATACCCTGGCTTCAATTACTGTATGTTATTTGAAAGAAAGAATAGAAAAATATTCATTTGGAGTAAACTCAACATTACCATTAGCAATGATAAGGGGTACACAACTAACAAACAGAGTAACATATTTTTTTCTTATCATATTTATTCATTCATTAATTTATTTTTCTTTAATCTTTTTTAAATTTGAATTTACATTAACTATATTTTTATATACTCTTATTAATTCAATTATTAACTTTATAATTATCTGGGTTATCTCGAAGTTAATTTTTGATAAATAAAAATGATAAGAAAGAATCTCTTAATTTGGATTACTGTAATTAGCTCTGTAATTTTTGTTATTCAGCTTGCTTCTCTTCAGCTTTCTGGAGATTCGTTTGATAGAGATTTTGCAATACAAGAAATTTCTATATACCCAGAAAGGGGTTTAATTTTTGATAGAAACGGTGAATTATTAGTAGCGAATCAACCAATGTATGAGTTGATTGTTATACCTGAAAATACAGTTGAATTTGATACAGTTCAACTATCAAATTTAATTGGGATTGAACAAAATGAATTATCTAAAAGAATATCATCTGCAAGAAAATATTCAACAAAACTACCTTCTGTTATACAATCTCAGATTTCAAAAGAAAAAAATGCTTATTTACAAGAAAAAATATGGCTATTTGATGGATTTTATCTTAGAAAAAATTCTGTAAGAGATTACATAAGACCTTTTGCTAGTAATGTAATCGGTTATACAGGTGAGGTTGATCAAAATGATATAATCTCTAATCCATATTATGAGAAAGGAGAGATGATCGGTAAGCAAGGCATTGAGAGTTACTATGAAGATAAATTAAGAGGGGTAAAAGGTAAGAGATATTTTCAGAAAGATAGATTTAATAGAATTATAGGCCCGTATAATGATTCAAAAAAGGATATACCGCCAAAAAAGGCTGATAATATTACTTTAACTATTGATATTAAGCTTCAAGAATATGCTGAAAGTTTATTAAAAAATAAGAAAGGAGGAATTGTTGCAATTGAGCCATCTTCTGGTGAGGTACTTACATTAGTTAGTGCTCCAACATATCAGTCTAATCAATTTATAGGTCAGAATAGAAGTGTAAATTTTCAAAACTTACTAAACGATACAATAAACAAGCCCTTATTCGATAGAGCCTTGCAAGCTCAATACTCCCCTGGGTCTCCAATGAAAATACTTAATGCGTTAATTGGACTACAAGAGGGGGTAATTGACGAAAGCACAACTTTTACATGCAATGCAGGTCATTATTACGCTAGGAATGCTTTTATGGCTTGTCATAACAAATTTGGTACAATCAGTAATCTAAGAAAAGGTATTTATAACTCGTGTAATACATATTTTGCCAAAACTTACAAAATGATAATTGACAAGTATGATTCACCTAGCCTAGGTTTAGATAGTTGGAGTAAACATATTAAGAGTTTTGGTCTTGGAGATTATCTTGGATATGATTTATATATTGGAAAAAAAGGTTTTATTCCAGAGTCAAACTATTACAATAGATTTTATGGGAATAATCGATGGAGTGCCTCAACAACAATATCAAATTCTATTGGTCAAGGTGAAATTTTGACAACTCCTATTCAAATGGCCAACTTTGCATCTGCTATTGCAAATCGAGGATTTTTTTATAAACCTCACTTTGTAAAAAAAATTAATAATCAGGCAAATATTAGTTTCGAAAAAAATCTTACATCTATTGATAAAGAAAACTTTGAGGTAGTAATTAATGGCATGGTTGATGTTGTTGAGAGAGGCACAGCAAGAATTGCTAAAATTAAAAATATTAATATAGCCGGAAAAACTGGAACTGTAGAAAACTTTATATTAATTGAAGGAGAGAAAAAACAACTAACTGATCATTCAACTTTTATAGCTTTTGCACCTGCAGAGGATCCAAAAATTGTTGTTTCAGTTTTTGTTGAAAATGGATATTGGGGAAGTAGATGGGCTGCTCCTATTGCCAGCCTGATTATAGAAAAATATTTAACTGGAAATGTTGAAAGAAAATGGCTAGAGAGTAGAATGATAAATGGTAGCCTTTTAGCTGAGTATGAAAAGCCATATAAATTTCAAAATTTTACAATAAATGAATAGACTGAGTATATTAAAGTACGATTTAGTTTCAATTGCTTTATATATTGTTCTGGTATCATTTGGTATAATTAATATCTATTCCTCCAGTTTTAATGGATCTTCTATGAGTTTGTTTGATTTAAGCTCTATAGTTGGAAAGCAAGTCATATTTTTTTTTCTATCTCTTGTTGTATTCATATTTATACTTTTTACAAGAAATAAGTTTTTTGATAATTCTGCATCTATAGTTTATTTTTTGTCAATAATACTTTTGCTTGGTCTATTTGTTTTTGGTGTTGAAAGAGGGGGAGCAAGATCATGGTATGCGCTTGGTCCAATAAGTTTTCAACCAAGTGAACTTGCAAAATTCGGGACAGCTTTATTTTTATCAAAATTTTTAAGTATTATTCAGACAGATTTAAAGAGAAACAGAGATATATTAATTGTATTGATAATTATAGTAGTTCCTATAATTTTAACTACAATTCAACCTGACCCTGGCTCAGCATTAATTTTTTTAGCTTTTATCTTTCCAGTTATTCGAGAAGGGTTAAATCTTAATTATTTTTATTTTGGATTATATATTATTTCAACTTTAATACTGACATTAATATTTAATTTTCTTGTAAGCATAGCCATACTAACAATAATTTTTTTAACGTATTTAATTTATTTAAGAAATAAAAAAATTAAAGTTTCATTACTTAAATATATTTTTTCATTTTTCATATTAATTTCTTCTTCCTTCTCAACTAATTATTTATTTGAGAATGTCTTGGAGCAGAGGCATAGAGATAGAATAAATTTAGTTCTCGGAAAAGAGATAGATACTAGTGGAATTGGATATAATATCAATCAATCTAAAATTGCATTAAGTAATGGTGGATTTTTTGGTACAGGTTTTTTAGAAGGAACTCAGACTAAAGGAAATTTTGTTCCAAGACAACATACTGATTTTATTTTTAGTACAATTGGAGAAGAATGGGGGTTTATTGGTACCCTAATTACTATTGTAATTTTTTCATTTCTAATAATTCGAATTATTACTAGGGCAGACAAGCAGCCAAACCATTTTAGACGTATTTATTCATATTGTTTTGCAAGCCTAGTTTTTTTTCACTTTTTTCTAAATGTTGGCATGTCAATTGGATTAATTCCATCCATTGGTATCCCACTTCCATTTATAAGTTATGGTGGATCAAGCTTATTAATATTTAGCTTAATGTTTTTTGTTTATTTAAATTTTGACTCGAGTAGATTAAAAGAAAGTTAGTCAATATTTATTTGAGATAGAATTTCATTTGATTTTATAGAGAATAGATCCCTAAGTAGATTCATAGCTTCATTGACATAAATATCTTTTTTCAGAGACTCAATCCATCTATCTCTTTTTTCTTTTATATCATCATTGTATGAATTATCTTCTTTGTCATTGGTATTATTCCATTGGAATATGTAAGGTGATTCAAATTCTTCAATTCGTTTTAATTTATTGTTCTGAGATTTTGAACTTTTTAAGTCATCTTTATATGTAAGATAGTCTAGAGAAACTATCTTATCATCTTGTTGGGATTTAATCCAGGATGCGTGTTCATCAATTATAGCAAAATACTCATTATCATTTATTCTCTCTTTACTATCAGAGATAACCTGTGAATAATTAAATATCTTACCTGAATTATTATACCTAGCTGGATCTATTTTATCCCAACTTAAGGGGTTTTCTAGATCTTTTTCTCCTATATCAACATAAGAATATCTATTTGGAAATATTATATCACTCTTTACTCCTTCTAGCTGAGTAGATCCACCGTTGACTCTATAAAATTTATCAGTTGTAATTTTAAGAGACCCCAAATCTCCATATGTATTTCCTGAAATAACGTTGTTTAAATCAACTATATTCTGAACAGTTCCTTTTCCATAGGTTTGTTTACTCCCTAAAATAATAGCTCTGTTGTAGTCTTGAAGAGCTGCAGCGAGAATTTCAGATGCAGAAGCAGAAAATTCATTAACTAATACCACAAGTGGACCGTCCCACAATATGGTAGGATCATTATCTCTTAAAACCTCTTTTCTTCCACCAATGCTTTTAACTTGTACAACTGGACCTTTTTCAATAAAAAAACCTGTAATATCAACTACGGTTTTAAGAGATCCACCTCCATTATTTCTAAGATCTAAAATCAATCCATTAATACCTTTGGATTTAAGATTTAAGATTTCTTTTTTTAGATCAGTCGCAGCATTTCTCTCACCATAGTCATCAAAATCAACATAAAATCTAGGCAGGTTTATCAGACCATATTTTGATAGATCATCGTTTATTATTGAGGATTTTGCATAAGTCTCTTCAAGTTCAACAACGTCTCTAGTAACAACTACCTGTTCTACTCCACCATCAACTCTTTTTACAGTTAAATAAACTTTTGTTCCTTTTTCACCTTTAATAAGATCAGTTGCATCACTTAATTTCATCAAAGATATTTCGGTTGGCTCTTCATTCTCTGACTGAGCTACAGAGATTATTATATCCCCAACGTTTAATAGGTTATCCCTCCAGACTGGACCTCCAATAATTATTTCTACTATTTCAACTTGTTGTTTTGTTTTTGACAATCTTGCACCAATTCCTTGAAACTTTCCAGAAATATTTTGATCAAAAACCTCCTTAGCCTCAGGTGCTAAATAAGAAGTATGAGGATCATATTGAGTAACAATAGAGTTAAGATAAATCGAGAACCAATCAGATCTTTCTAGTTCACTATTAAATTGGAAAAAATCTTTAAGGTTATCTTTAATTGAAGACCTAGACTCATTTTCAATTTCTTCATCTGTTTTGGTTTGGCTTTTTTCTAAATCACTTTTTTCATCATTTATTTCTTTTTTTGCAGCATATGCATCAAGAGCAGATAACTTTAATCTTTTCCTCCAAAGATTTTTTAAATCATTAAGATTTGTTGCATAATTTAAATTTTCATAGTCAAGACTAATCTCTTCGTCAATATTGAAGTTGAAGGGTTCATTAAGGATTTCCTCATAAAATCCTTCAACCTCAGAGATTCTATTTAATAATGCTTCGTAGGCAGTGTTAAAAAATGTTATATCTGAGGAGTTTATCTGGTCATCTATGAGAAGTCTATACTTTGACAACATCTCAATATCAGAATCAAGCAAAAACCTTTTCTGATAATCTATAGCTTCAATAAATTCATCATATACTTTTATTGAAAAATCATCATTGATTATTTTAGGATCATAATGCAACTTATCTAAAACATAAGAAACAAGATCAACTAATAATCTATCTTTATTTGGTTCGTCACTTGAAAATTTAAAGTTTGAGACTTCAAAGTAAATTACAAGTGAAATTATACCTGATACAACAAACCCAAATATCCTTATAATCATAACGCTAAATTAATTTAAAAAAATTTAAGGTAACCCTTATAACAGCAAAGTTTATGTTAAAGTTAAAAGAGTAAAACGTTTTCATATATTTACATGAAATAATTATAAATGAAAAGGCCCCTTATTTTAGTTACAAATGATGATGGAATAAATGCCCCTGGAATAAGAACTTTAATATCTGTAATTAAAGATATAGGAGACGTTATTGTTGTAGCTCCGGATAGTCCACAATCTGGAATGGGACATGCTATAACAATAAATTCAACATTACATTCTTCTAGAATTACCCCAAAAAATTCTGAAATTATTGAGTATAGTTGTTCTGGAACACCTGCTGATTGCGTAAAATTGGCAATTAATGAATTAATGCCTAGGAAACCTGATTTATGTGTATCTGGAATTAATCATGGCTCCAACTCTTCAATCAATGTAATATATTCCGGAACAATGAGCGCTGCTATTGAAGCTGGAATTGAAGGAGTTCCTGCTGTAGGTTTTTCTCTTTTGGATTACAGTTGGAATGCAGATTTTAGTCAATCTATAGATTTTATTAAAAAGATTACCTTAAATGCTTTAAATAATGGAATTCCTAAAGGAGTTGTTTTAAATGCTAACATTCCTGCAGTAAAGAAATCTGATATTAAGGGTGTTAAAATTTGTCGACAAGCAAAGGCATATTGGGTTGAAGAGTTCGATAAGAGAAAAAATCCTCTAGGTCAAGAATACTATTGGTTAACTGGAAAGTTTGTTAACAAAGATCAAGGAGAAGATACAGATGAATGGGCTCTTAAGAATAATTATATTTCAATTGTACCAGTTGAATTTGATTTAACTGCTCACCATGCTATTCAAGATCTAAACGAGTGGGATTTTAAATGAAATATTATATAATTGCTGGAGAAGCGTCAGGAGATTTATATGGGTCTCGTTTAATAACTGAGATAAAATCGCTAGACAAAAATGCTGAAATTAGATTTTGGGGTGGAGATAAGATGATTTTAAGCGGTGGAACTATCGTAAAGCATATTAGTGAACTTGCATTTATGGGATTTTATGAAGTAATTAAGAATCTAGATAAAATCTTTAGTAATATAAGTTTCTGCAAAAAGGATATACTTGCATTTAATCCTGATAAAATAATTTATATAGATTATCCTGGCTTTAATCTAAGAATTTGTGATTGGGCTAAAAAAAAAGGGTTCAACAACTACTTTTATATAAGCCCTCAAATATGGGCATGGAAGGAAGGTCGTATAAAAAAGATAAAAAGAAGTGTGGATAAGCTATATGTTATTTTTCCATTTGAAAAAAAATACTATTATGAAAAGCATAATATGGATACATTTTATTTTGGGCATCCTTTAATTGAGTCTACTAGTTCACACAATATAAATAATAGCTTTTTTAGTGATAATAATATTCCTAATAATAAACCAGTTATTGCATTTTTACCAGGTAGTAGAACTCAAGAAATTAAAACTATGCTACCAATTTTTTTATCTATAATTAGTGATTATTCTAATTACAATTTTGTAATTGCGGGAGTCAATAATGTTGACCCTAAGTTATATAATCTAGCAGCATATTCTAATTTATATATCATATATAATAAGACATATGACTTATTAACTAATTCTTTTGCAGCAATTGTAACAAGTGGTACAGCTTCATTAGAATGTTCTCTTTTTAAGGTACCTCAACTAGTTTGTTATAAGACTAGTGATCTTAGTTACTTTATTGGTAAATTATTTGTTAAGCTTAGGCATATATCTCTTGTAAATATTATACTAGAAAAGGATATTGTTAAAGAACTTATTCAAGGTGACCTTAATAAGAAAAATCTTGCATTTGAATTTAATAAGCTTTGTGAGCAAGAAACAAGATCAAAAATTATACAGGAATATTCTAAAATTTTTGATTTGTTGTCTGTTAAAGATACATCTAAAAAAATTGCTTCATCAATAATTAGTTGATTCCATGCATCATACTCACAATCTTTTTATTTGCAGCTATCATTAACAATCCAACAATTGCAGGTAAAATTGTAAAAATTAAGAAGAAAACTGACATTCCATAATCCTCAACTATTGTATCTATATAACTTCCTGTAAAACCTGCACTTAGATTTGCAATAAAGTTTGCTACAAACCAAACTCCAAACATTAAACCAACAAGTTTCTGTGGAGCTAATTTACTAACATAAGAAAGTCCAACAGGAGATACACATAGCTCTCCTAATGTATGAAATAGATAGGCAAGAATAAGAAAGATCATACTTTGAGAAGCTGAAGAAGCTCGCAAAGGAATACTTAAAGAACCATATGAAAGAATTGCAAATCCTATTGATAAAAGCATTAATCCAATTCCAAATTTTACAGGTCCTGATGGATTAAATTTTGATTGCCAAATTTTAGAAAGAATTGGTGCAAAGACGATTATAAAAAAAGAGTTCAAAATAGCAAACCATGATGCGGGTACTTCAGTTGCATCCTTTACAAATTCTCTATTTAACATCCATATGATAATGCCCCAAATTATAATAAAACTTAGTGATAGGAATATATTAGAAATCGCATATTTCTGAAATGTATTATTAAATAAATAATAGAGAATTATTGTTAAAATGATCATTGGGACTATAACTAGAAGTGAATTTATAATCTTAAAAGTTATTGCTCCTGTTCCTATTAGATCTCTATTGGTATAGTCATTTGCAAAAATTGTCATACTTCCCCCTGCCTGTTCAAATCCCCACCAAAAAAATATAGTTACAAAAGAAAAAATTCCAATAACAATTAATCTATCGACTATAGTTTTCCTAGGAGTTTGATTTTCCTTAACATCTAAATTTTTATCATCTTTTTTTTCACTTGGTTTTAAACCAATTGATCCAAAAATATTCTGTCCATAATGAAATTGAAGCATTCCAAATAACATAAATATTCCTGCCAAACCAAAACCATAATGCCAATTAACAGTTTCTCCAATATAGCCACAGAGAAGAATTCCAAGAAAGGCTCCTGAATTAATTCCCATATAAAATATTGTGTAAGCAGCATCTTTGATTTTTCCATCATCTTTATACATTTGGCCTACTATCGAGCTTATATTTGGTTTGAATAGCCCATTTCCTAATATTAAAAGACTTAAACCAACATATAGATAGAAATCATAAAAAACCTCAAGGGCCATAGCTGCATGACCAAGTGTCATAAGAAGAGCTCCATAGACAACAGCTTTTCTATAGCCAATGAATCTGTCTGCAATTAGTCCTCCAAAAATTGGAGTAATATATACAAGCCCTGTATACCAGCCATATAATACTAAAGCATCTGATCTTTCCCATCCCCATCCTTCATTATCAATTGAGGAGATTAGAAATAAAACAAGTATTGCACGCATCCCATAATATGAAAACCTTTCCCACATTTCAGTAAAAAAAAGTGTAAAAAGTCCTGATGGGTGGCCAAGAATTGTTTTTTGATTTATTTCGTCTCCATTAAATAGATTAATATTATTCATTGTAAGATACCTTAAATTATATTGAGTTTGTTTTCACTTATATTTACATAAAGAAAAGAAAATTATGCCAAAAAAAATAATTGGTTTTTCAAAACTTTCAAGGGAGGAAAAGATTGATTGGTTAAGTGAAAAAATATTTGATGATTCAAATCAAGTTAGATCACTACTTGATAATTATTTAAATTCTAATAAAGATATCCAAGCTATACATGATTCATTTTCTGAAAACAGTATTTCAAACTTTTACCTTCCATATTCTTTGTCACCAAATTTTTTAATTAATAATAAAAACTACACTATACCACTTGTAACAGAGGAAAGTTCAGTTGTTGCTGCATTGTCAAATGCAGCTAAATTCTGGTTTGATAAAGGAGGATTTAAATCTAAAGTTGAAAGTTTTACAAAAAGAGGGCAAATACACCTTTCATTTAATGGAGATAAAGAAGCTCTTAAGGAGTTTATTAATAATAATAGAGAATATATACTTAAATCCACTGACAATATAACTAAGAATATGAAGAAAAGAGGTGGTGGTATATCTGCAATAAATATTATTGATAAAACAAATGATTTAAAAAACTATTTCCAATTATCAATTGATTTTGATACTTCAGATTCAATGGGAGCTAATTTTATTAATTCATGTCTAGAAGCAATGTCAAAAAAAATAGACGAGTTATCTAAACAATATGATTTTTTCATTAAAAGTGGTTACAGTATAAATATAATCATGTCAATATTATCAAATTACACACCAGATTGTATTGTTGAAGCCCATGCAGAATGTGATATTAAGGATCTAATAGATATTGAGGGTATTGAATCAAAAGAGTTTGCAAAAAAAATGAAATACGCTTTTGATATTGCTAAAGTTGATATCAACAGAGCAGTTACTCATAATAAAGGAATTATGAATGGAATAGATGCAATTTTAATTGCCACGGGAAATGATTTTAGGGCAGCAGAAGCTGGTATTCATTCCTATGCATCATTAAACTCTAAATATGAGAGTTTATCAGAATGTACAATTTTGGATAATAAGTTTCGAATAAGTATTAAAATTCCACTATCAGTTGGGACAGTAGGAGGAATTACTGATTTGCATCCACTGGTTAAGCTATCACTTCAAATACTTGGCAGTCCATCGTCTAAAGATCTTATGAGTATTATAGCTTGTGTTGGACTTGCTCAAAATTTTGCTGCAGTTAGATCATTAATTACATCAGGTATTCAGAAAGGACATATGAAAATGCACTTAATTAATCTTCTAATTAAAAATAATGCTAACGAAGATCAGATCAAAAGAGCTAAGAAATATTTTGTAGATAAAGAAATTAACAACAGCTCAGTTTCTGAGTTTATTGAGTCCAATAAGTAGATATGAAATTTTACAGTAATGG
Organism: Flavobacteriaceae bacterium; assembly: GCA_016780245.1. Taxonomy (GTDB): domain Bacteria; phylum Bacteroidota; class Bacteroidia; order Flavobacteriales; family Flavobacteriaceae; genus Marisimplicoccus. Next base: position 30,015 of record JADHME010000006.1, read on the forward strand.
CAAAATATTAATAACAGGAGAGTATTTTGTTCTTAATGGAGCATTATCTTTAGCAGTACCCACAGTATATGGACAATATTTAGAAATAAATGACAATGATTCTAATATAATCAATTGGACAAGTTATAATAAGAATAAAGAGATTTGGTTTAAGTGTGAACTAGATAAAGATAGCTTAAAGGTTAAATATTCATCATCTAAAAAAGTTTCAGAAATTTTAAAAGAGCTTATAAGCTTCATTCGAGAAAAAGAAAGCAATTTTTTAAAGTCAAATGGTTCAATAATAAATACAGAGTTAACATTTGATAAGGATTGGGGTTTAGGATCTTCATCAACTCTTATCAATAATCTTTCAAAATTTTCAGGCGTTGATCCTTATGAGTTAAATACTAAATTTTTTAACGGAAGTGGTTATGATATTGCATGTGCTGATTCAAGTAGCTCGTTACTTTATAGACTAAATGATAATAAAAAAGAGATAAAACAAATTAATTTTAATCCATCTTTTAGAGATAAATTACATTTTATCTATTTAAATAAGAAACAGAATTCCTTAGATGAAATAAAAAGTTTCAGAGAAAAGATAACTTCAAAAATTGGTATTACTGAGATCTCAGATATTACAAAAAGAATAATTTTCTGCAAAGATCAGCTAGAATTTAATTCATTAATAAAAGAACATGAAAACATAGTTTCAAAACTAATATCAAAAGAGAAAATTAAGGATAAACTATTTAATGATTTTGATGGTGAAATTAAAAGCTTAGGTGCATGGGGAGGTGATTTTATTCTTGCTTCTGCATTAAATAAAAATCCAACTGACTATTTTAAAAGTAAGGGATTTAATACAGTACTAAATTATAATGAATTAGCTTTAGTTTAGTAGTAAAAGCTTCTGTTATCAACAATTTCAGCTTTTGACTCAAGTACTTCTGGAATCAAAGTTGAAATTCTTTCAATCTCTCTATCACTTAAAGAATTAGATATTGCTTGACCAAGATTAATTTCTTCAGCAATTTCCTTTGATAAAAGTCTTATAATATAGACACCATTATTACCCTTTAATAGCTCGGATATTTCGTCAGGCTCAAGAGAAAAAGAAGAACCTATGATATACGGTTCTACACCAGCTCCAACAAGAATTGGATCATATTGAGTAACTGCAGATGCATTTTCAACTTCTAGATTATTTTCTTCTGCAATAATATCTATGTTCAATGCTGAATTATATTTATTTTTTAAGAAATCGTATTTTTTATTTTGAATTAGAATTTGTGAAATCTCAGTTCTAACATCTTCAATATTTGGAAGTCTAGTCTTGTTAAATTCGATAATCTTAGCAACGAGATAGCCATCGTTTAGGGTAAACCTTCTTACATCTCCAACCCTAGAATCATCATCATACATCCACTTAATCACTTGTCTAGAATTAATTATGCCAGGTAAACCTTCATCAAAATCTTCGAAAGATTCAAAGGTATTTATTTGTAAACTTGCATCACTTTGATTAAGAGAAAGACCATTATTCGCATCAAATTCAACCTGAGAAGCTTTCCTAAAGTTTTCATTAGAAGATTCATTAGATGGGATAATTTCAATTGCAACATCAGCAAGTAAGACTTTATTCAAATTACCATCTCTTTTTTTATCAATCATTCTTGTAATTTTATAAAAATTACCATCTTGATATGGCCCAAAAACCTGATCAACATTAAGCCCATAAAGAATATCAGAAAAATCACTTGATAATTCTTGTTTAGTCTTATAAATTGAATCCCAGGCTACTTCAGAGTATATATCAATAAACTCAGAATAATCTTTTACACTACTGAAACCTTCAACATATTCAGTCGAATTTGTGATTTGATTAAGTTGATTGAATCCATCTTTAAGCTGCTCAAGATTTGTTCTAATATTATTTACATCAATATCACTCGCTACATCAGTTATATATACAAATTCAACTTTTTTAGATGCTCCAATTTCGTACACATCTTTTTTATTTCTTAAATAGGAATTAATTTCTGAATCTTTTATTTTAATAAGTGAGTCAGGGACTAATTCATAAGGAATTCTTAGATATTCAATGTTTACTTTGTCATTTTCCAAATGATACTGAATATTTGACTCAACGTTAGTATATATTACACTTGATTTAATTAAATCAAAATAAATTTTTTGCTTTGCAAGAGATATAATATTTTCTTCTTGTAACCTCCATGAATTATAAATTGTTGGATTAGATGTCTTCAACTGAGCTATATAATTTGAAAATTTGTTAAAGTCAAATAAACCTATTTCATTTTGGAATAAAGGATTTAAAACAATCGATTCATCACTTGAGATAATTTGTTCTAATTGATTCTTACCAGCATCTATTCCAAGTTTATCTAGCTCTTGGATTAGAGATTGATTTTTAATGCCTTGATTCCATGCAAAGTTTACTGCGTTTATTGTATTTAGTCCATAAACCGTTTGAGCTTGCTCGACCATCATGTTGAAAATCTCAAAGTCAATTTCTTCACCATTAATTTCACCAATTGGCTTATTAGAGCTAAATCCACCATTTGAGGTGAAAACTCCAGAGATAACAAATGCAAATAGTGCCATCCCAATTACTATTATAAGGAATATAGATCTTTTTCTAATTTGTCCGAGTATAGCCATGTTTTTTTAATAATTTTCGAAAATACAACTAAGTATTTATTTATGCTATTCTTGTTCAATTTTTTTTAGTAGTACTTTTTCAATTTTTGATGAGCTTGCCTCAATAATTTTTATTGAATATTGACCAATTTTAATTTCATCATCAACTTTTGGAATTTCCTCCACATTAAATACTATTAAACCTCCAAGTGTATCATATGTTTCGCTTTCAGGAAGATTTAGGTTATGTGATTTATTCAGATACTCAATCTCTAACCTTGCAGAAAGCTCATAGGTATTTTCAGAGATTTTCTTTTCAAAATAATCATAGTTATCATGTTCGTCTTCAATTTCTCCAAACAATTCTTCTACAATATCCTCAACAGTTATAATACCAGAAGTTCCACCATACTCATCAATTACAACTGCAATACTTTTTCTTTGCCTTGTTAATAATTCAAGAACATCATTAACTAACATTGGCTCTGGCACAAATTCAACGGGTAAAATAAGTTCTTTTAGGTTATCTGGTTTCTTTAAGAAATCAAATGAGTGTATATAACCAATAATATCGTCAATTGTCTCTACATAAACAGGAATCTTTGATAGGCCGGTTTCAGTTAATATTTTTTTAATTTTTTTAATTTCAATAGATTTATCAACGGCAATAATTTCTGCTCTTGGAACCATTACATCTCTTGCCTTGACTTCAGATAACTCTAGAGCATTTTGAAAAATTTCAATTTCTGAATCTAAAGTTTCGTCAGAATTTTCTATTTCATTCTCTATGTAGCTTTCTAATTCTAATTTTGAAAATGAGATTTTAGATTCTTCAGGATCAACTTTAAAAAATGTCTTTAGTATCAAATTTGATATAATAGTAACTAGACTTGTAATTGGATAAAGAAGGATATAAAATATATATGCAGGTATTGAGAATACCTTCATTGATAAATTTGAATATATTTGAAACAATACCTTGGGAATAAATTCTGCCGCAATTAAAATTAACATTGTTGAAATAAAAGTTTGAATTAAAAGAGCAGAGAATTCATTGATAGAGGCCAGATCTATAAAAGGAATATTATCAATTATAAATTGTCCCATAAAAATTCCATAAATAACAAGAGCAAAATTGTTACCAATAAGCATAGTTGCAATAAATCTTGATGGATTTTGGGTTATTATAGATAATACTTTAGGTATTAATCCTGATTTGTTCTTCTCTATTTCTAAATTTAACCTATTGGAGGAAACATACGCAATTTCCATTCCTGAGAAGAAAGCAGACAATAAAAGACTAAAGATAATTATCATTTACTTTCTATTTGCGTACTTTTTTCTATAATGTCTTCTAAATAAAGCCATAAATACAGATAGTATACAAAACCCAAGAAAAATATAGGCCCTATCACTATTAATTGTCCAATTCTCAATTACACTAAACAATGAAATTATAGCAATTACCCAATATATTATTTCAGAAATAAGAAAGTTTTTCATTGTTCAGATATATTAATAGATCCCTTTAGATTACCTGTTACAAGATCGGTAAAGTCTCTATTAGAATCAAGTCTATTAGCTATTATTTTGTTAGACTTATCTGTATATTCAAATTCGTCTTCAGTAAAAAGCCATTCATTTTCTGTATCGTAGTATAACTGATCTGTAATCAATAATTCACCATCTGTAGTTGTTATTTCTACATTGCCTTTAAATTCCATAAATCTAAATGAATTATATACAATTGCATAGTTTGACTTAATTGTTGATGTTTTATTATCATCATAGATTATTAGCTCAACGTCATCGAAAAACTCAGAATAATTAAGAATATTATTTGAATAGTCAAAGTGTTTATTGCCAGATACATATGACTTAACTTGACTGGAATCAGTATAGGTCATAGTAAAGTTGTTGGCAATACTAAGTGGAATATTTACCTCTTCACTCTCAATGATTTGGCTATCAGTATCACAAGAGATGAAGACTACAAAAATTAAATAAAAAGTAAATCTCATTTTAAAGGTTTGGAACCTTTACACTTCTTCTAATCCAGCATGGAAATGATATAGTAGAACCTTGATTACCTTCAGTAAAGATATCTGTTTTAGTTGGGGCCCTACCATTAAATGCAGCAGCAGTTCTATCAGAAAGTGTTTTTAGTGAGGCATCAACTCTACCAGCCTTTTGAGCAGTTTGAGCAGCAAGCCAAAAAACAGCTCTTTTATTAAATTGTGTATCTCCACAATCATTTGCACTATCAGCATATAAATTTGCTATTAATAGATAAGCTCTACCTAGGGATGGTTGAAATGATAATGCTTGCTCAGAATAGTCTCTTGCGGAAACTCTTCTTCCAGAGTTTCTAAATTTAACTGCAATTTTATATAGAATATTTGCTTTTTTATAATTATCTGTTTCAAGAGCAACTGATTCTTGATAATATTTTAGAGCTTCATCAGCATTTCCTTGCTTATCATTTAAAATTCCTAAGTAATAAGCTGAATCAGCTGAAGGTTCCAAACTGTGGAGTTGCTCAACTAATGTAACAAAAAGCGGGTCATCTGAACAATCTTTACCATCTAATCTACCAGCAGCTCTTCTTATCCAGATTGGATTATTTTTATTTTCATCAAAGTTTTTAGTGTAAAGTGGAATTAAAATTTCACATGTAGCTTCTTTTGCAATAGTTTGATCTAGCAATTGAAGATAAGAACCAACTGCATTTGTGTTGGTATTATATATTTTTTTATTTCTAGTCTCAGATGAGGTCAAGGCAGTGCCAGACTCTTCTTTCTTTAGAATTAAATCAAGATTCTTTGAAATATTAGTTTGAAGTAGCTGAAATTTTTCAGTAAGCTCCTCATATTTCTCAAAGAGATCCTCTAGTTCAATTTTTGTGCCTGATTTGAACAAATCATAAGCTGTAATAAAATAATAAGCTAAGGACTTTGGACTTGTAAAACTAGAAGGGTCATTTTGAAATGCATAATCAAATGTTTCATAAATTAAGTTTTTATCCTCAATACCATTATCAAGCATTGCTTGTCCTTTACTACTGAAGATTTTACCTATTTGATTTACACCCTTTCTAGTTGGAAAGTTTTCAGCCCATTTATCATAGAGATCAAGTAAATCATTTGTGTAACTAGCCTTATCTTCTGGGCTAGTTGACTTTGATATAAAATCCTTAAGAATTCTTTCACCAAATTGGTAAGTTGCAACGTTCAATTTAGGACAATTATCAAGTACCGTCTTCCATGGCTCATATGCAGCTTGATAGTTTCTAATTTTTGCTGATTCAGCAAAAATTGATAGTTGTTCCATACACTCATTAGAGCTAAGTTGAGAAAAACTTGGGACTGTAAATAAGATTAAAATTAAACTTCTAAAGAACCTTAAGTTATTCATGTTTTTAATTTAATTATACTTTCATTAGACATTTTAAATATTAAAAAGTTTAGTTAAACTTCCTCTTAATAAACCAAATGTCATTTAACGATAAGCCCAATCTAAGAGCAACATAATTCTCTTTTAAGGAGTTTTTATCGTCACCTATATTACCAAACTCAAGACCTAGATTAGCTTTAGATAAGCCTGAAAGTGGTAAACCAAGTCCCAAATTTAAACTAAAATGATTTATAGGCAAATTATTTATAATAATACTTTTTTCTTCATTTTTTAATCCAAATCTATATATGACCCTTTTCCAGTAACTGGTTAATGATAAGGCATCTGGTATAAAATACCCACCTATTGAGAATATCTTAGAGTCTTGGTATGTTACGTTTTTAATATTTAAAAACTTATTTTCAAAATCAGATGATATTTTGTTTTCAAATTGTGCTCCTAAAAACCATTTATTTTTTTTCTCTAATCCAATTGAATAAATAGATTTTTTTGGTACAAGTAGACTAGTATTCTCTAATCCTGAATTTGCTAGGTTTACATCAACAAAATCTCCTAATGATTCAGCATTGATAGAAGAGGAAGTGGATGTATAAATAAATTCCGTATTATATGAGTTCAGATAGTCAGATAGATTATAATTGTATACTAAATTAAGTGATATGTCATCCTTTAATGGAAGAGAGATACTTGAGGACAGACTATAAGTAAAGCCCGTAATTTCTGAGCTACTATTTGAATAAGTTCCGTAATTAATTCCGTCATATTGGTTATACTTTTCGTAAGAAAATTTTCCAAAATTATAATTAAGAGTTGCACCAATAGAAAAATATTTATGAATGGGTACTCCTAAGGAGAGGAATGCCCTATTAAGGTTTCCATCAGCTCCGAAAAATCTAGTATCTATTATATTTTCATTGTTAAATTCTTCTGAAGTTTGAAGGTTAAATCCTAATGAGGTGTAAGGCAAAACACCAAATCCAAATCCAAATCTTTTAAAAGGAATTCCAATAGCAATATAGTTTATATTAGCAGCATTCGCTCTTTCTGTTGATACACTATTTGAGATACCCATTGATTTATAAAAAGTTCCAATTTGATAATTCGTAGTATTTAATTTTGCAAGAGACGATGGGTTATTAATATTAAATTCAATTGAATCAATAGCTGAGTCAACCCCTCCCATGGAAATATTAGATATATTACCAAGAAAGTTTATTTCACCTAATTCGTTTATAGAATATGGAGATCTTGTGTTGTTTTGAGAGAAAGCAAATATTGATGAAAATAGTAAGTAAACTAAAAGGAATGGAATTTTATCTATTTTCATTATAATTTATAATATAATTTAAACCCTGGGCTAAAAAGTCTTGGTTGGCAAATATTGCATTTTTTATCCTATTAAGCAAGAACTTTGAAAATCCTCCAACTATAATAACATTAAGCTGTGGGTATTCTTTTTTAAGTAAATCTATATAATTATTTACCTCAGCAATAACTCCATTATATATTCCTGAATGAATTGACTCATTTGTGGTTGAACCAATTATATTTTCAGTTTCTTCAAGTTCCAATAATGGTAAATTTGAAGTATATGTATTTAAACTACTGTATCTAAGTTTAAACCCAGGTGAAATCGCTCCGCCATGATATGTTTTATTTGAATCAACAAAATCATATGTTATACATGTACCTAGGTCTATTATTAAATTATCTTGATTAGGATAATTATAAATAGCAGATGAAACAAGAGCAATTCTATCTTGACCCAAAGACTTTTTTGTCTTGTAATTATTTTTAAAGGGGATTAATAAATTATCATTTGATAAACTAGTATACTTTGAGTTGTTTAAACTCTCTTCTATATATAGATCGTAATTAGAAGATACACTAGATGAAATAACATTTTTGATATTATTTTTATTAGAAATTGAATCTAATGTTTTCTTGAAATCTTGGTTATCACAAATTTCTTTATGTATGGTTTTATTATTCTCAAATAGAAAAAATTTGACCTTACTGTTACCGATGTCAATCACTAAATTCATTAAGGAATTTTTTATAAAATTAAAGAAACATTTGAATACAGCTTTATTTAAATATTAATATATTTGCCATGCTTTTGGTACCATAGCTCAGTTGGTAGAGCAAAGGACTGAAAATCCTTGTGTCCCTGGTTCGATTCCTGGTGGTACCACAAAAAACCTTACTAAAAATAGTAAGGTTTTTTTGTATCTTAATGCTTCCTAAATCTTAAAATTTGACCTATTACTTAGATATATTTTATTTTAAAAAAAATAAGATTTGGATGTTTAAGCTCATGGGCGCTTACACATTCAACAAAAGTCTTATTAGCTTTAATGGACTAAAGTTTATTAAACTTTTTGGAACAGGCTCTAATGGCGGATTTAGTTTGATTCCAGACTTTTCATCTTATGTAATGATCACTTCCTGGAAAAATGATAATTACAGAAAAAAATTTGTTGGCGAAAATAATATCATAAACAAAATAATTAGCAAATCCTCAAAACGAGTTGAAATTAAAATTGATCCATATAATTTTAATGGATCATGGAATGGAATAAATCCATTTAAAAATATCAGTTCATATGGAGGAGGAAAGATCATTGTCTTAACAAGAGCAAGAGTAAAGATCAGTAAGCTAATAAATTTTCTAGTTAATACCTCCTTAGCTGCTAAATCTATAAAAAGTCAAAATGGAGCAGAGTTTTACAAGGGTATTGGTGAACTTCCAATTATAGAACAAGCTACTATAAGTATATGGATGAGTGAGAAAAGCATGAGAGATTATGCATACTCAGATAAAAATCATTTAAAAATAATAAATAAAGCTAGAAAAGATAAATGGTATTCAGAGGAGCTATTTGTAAGATCTAATATTTTATACTTAAAAGAATTCAATTGAAAAAAAAGGTAATAATAATTGGTTCAGGAATTGCCGGCCTTGCATTATCAGTTCGACTAAAGTCTAAAGGGTATGATGTTGAGGTATTTGAAAAGAATAAAAATGTAGGTGGAAAACTAAGTGATTTTTACCTAAATAACTTTAGGCATGATTTTGGACCAAAATTATTTACAATGCCAAATCTTATTGAAGATATTTTTGAAGATGCAAGGGTTGATATTAAAAAATATTTTAAGTATGATAAACTTGATATAGCATGCAAATATTTTTGGGATGATGGTCATATATTTAATGGATATTCAGATAGTCAAAAGTTTATTAATGAAGTTCATAAAAAGTTTGATAAAGAGGGAAACAAAGTTGAGGAATACATTTTTAACTCAAAGAAAAAATTTAATCTTGTAAAAAAGATATTTTTAGAAAAGTCACTCCATAAAATTTCAACATATCTGTCATTTGATGCACTAAAAGGAATTTTAAATTTTTTACAGTTAAATATATTTATCAGCTTGAATTCATTAAATAAAAGATATTTTAAAGATGATAAATTAATTCAGCTATTTAACAGATTCGCAACTTATAATGGGTCAAGTCCATATTTGACTTCTGGAATAATGTCAATTATTCAACATTTAGAGCATGACCTTGGTGTCTTTATGCCAAAAAAAGGTATATCTGATATTTCACACTCTCTATATAATCTTGCTACAGATCTTGGTGTAAAATTTCATTTTAATTCAGAAATTGATAAAATTCTAATTAAGCATAAATCTGCTGTAGGAGTTTCCATAAATAAAATAAATTATAAAGCAGATATCATTGTCTCAAATATGGATATAAACTTGACATATGATAGGCTTTTAAAGGGTTACAAAAAGCCTTTTTTTATTAAAAATTACCAACCTTCAAGCTCAGCTGTTGTTTTTTATTGGAATATGAATAAATCTTTTTCAAATATTAGTGTACATAATATAATATTTAGCAGAGACCAGATGAAAGAGTTTGATTATATCTTCAATAGAAATTCAATTTATGATGATCCAACTGTTTATATATGTTCAACATCAAAAATTGTAAAGGAGGATGCACCATCTGGCTGTGAGAATTGGTTTATACTTATAAATTCCCCATTTGATAGTGGACAAAATTGGAAAAAAATCAAAAAAAACTTAAGAAATAATATCATTAAAAAAATTAATTCAACTTTAAAGGTTGATATAGAAAGTAATATAATTGGTGAAAAAATATTAACACCAGTTGATATTGAGAATGAAACACTTTCTAAATTTGGATCATTATATGGTAGTTCTAGCAACTCATTACAGTCTGCTTTTATAAGGCATCCTAATTTTTCAAAAAATATAAATAACTTGTACTTTTGTGGAGGTAGTGTTCATCCTGGTGGAGGAATACCACTATGCTTAAATTCAGCAAAAATTGTCTCAGATTTAATAAACTAATATGCTAAAGCTTCTTGATAACAACGAATTGAGATATTTTTCAATTTTTATTGTTTGGCTAGTAAATATTAGTGGATTTTTTGGAATACTATCTGATCAAAAAGATTTTTTTCTTTCATCTTCTCCATATGTTCTAACAATGACTTTGTTTTTATTAGTAGTAAACAACTCTATTGATAAAAAGTACCTTACAAAATTGTTTTTTATTTTTTTGTTAGGATTGAGTGTAGAAATTATAGGAGTAAATTTTTCATTTTTTTTTGGTGAGTATAAATATGGTGACAATTTAGGTGTTAAGATCTTTGATGTTCCAGTAGTGATTGGCTTTAACTGGGTATTATTAATAATTTTAACTGGAAATTTTGCAAATAGGGTCTTTCAAAAGTCAATTATAGGAAAAGTCCTATTTGGTTCAATTATGATGATTTTATTGGATTTATTAATTGAGATTAGTGCTCCAAAACTTGATTATTGGGAGTTTGCTTTAAATCCCGTTCCTCTTTCAAATTATTTTTGGTGGTTAATTTTCTCGATCCTATTCCATTTAATATATCAATCCAATAATAATAAAGAGTTTTTAGTGTCTTCAAACATTCTAGTAATACATTTCTTATTTTTTGGTCTCTTGGCCTTTTTTCTTTAGATTTATTAAAACTAAATTTTATGAAATATATATCAATACTAGCTCTTGCGTTAATGTTTAGCTGTGAGATGCCTACTGAGGCTACAGATACAACTGGTGAGCCAGAAGGGCCACATACTTCAGCTGAATGGCAAATATGGGCATATTCTACAGCTGCTCCAGCATATATTGCTGCTAATGCTACAGTTTATGATGGTCCTCCTGCTATGGGAGGTAATCTTTTAAGAGAAGGTTCAAATGAATGGACTTGTTTACCTGCAAACCCTAGAGGACAATCTGATCCTGAAAATGGATGGGTTGATGCTCACGAAGCTATGCCTCTTTGTGGAGATGCAGAAGTATTCAAGTGGATTAGTGCATATTTTGCAGGTGAAGTACCTGTAATGGATAAAGATGGATATGCATGGATGCTGCATGGAGATATGGGAGAAGATAATACAATGGCTGGTGTTATGACTAAAGAAGAATCAGCTGAAGGTCAATGGATTGAATCAGGTCCTCATTTAATGAGAATGCCTGCTGATCCATCAACTTTAGATGGTATGACTAATGACTTTACATCCGGTGCACCATATGTTATGTTTGGAGGTACAATATATGCTCATGTAATGTACCCTATGGCGGGTTACTATGATTATCAACCAGAATCTGCACCGTAATAAAATATTTTACATTTTAAAAAACCCTCTTAAATGAGGGTTTTTTTTAAATACTCTTTAAATAATTGTGTTTTGATTAAATTTAGGTAATGGAATATTTATTTACTGTAATAATTGTTGTTGGCTCTCTATATGGTCTTTATTTTTTGATCAAAAAACAAATTAATAAGAACTCTCAAGATAATAGTAAAGAGCTTGAATCTAAGCTTGAATCTTTTATTGAAGCATTTAAATTAACCTCTGCTGAAAACTTAAATAAACAACTTCAAGATTCTAAACAAGATCAAAAAAGTATGGAGATTAGATTTTCCGAGACAATAAATAAGTTGACTAAGGAACTAGAAAAGATTAAAGGAACTAATGAACAAGTTTTAACTTTTGCCAATCAAATGAAAACACTCGAGAAAATTTTGGGTAATCAAAAACAAAGAGGGATTCTTGGAGAAATTCAACTTGAAAACTTATTAGCAAATGTACTTCCTCCAGAACTCTTTCAAATGCAATATTCTTTTAATAACGGAGAAGCAGTGGATGCAGTTATTAAAGTCGGTGAATTTATAATTCCAATAGATGCAAAATTTTCCCTAGATAACTATAATAAGATGATAGAGAGTGATGAAACTGAGACAGATAAACTAAATGATCTTGAAAAAAAATTCAAAAATGATATAAAGAACAGGATAGATGAAACGGCAAAATATATAAGGCCTAATGAGGGAACTGTTGATTACGCATATATGTTTATTCCTGCTGATGGTTTATATCAAGATCTTCTTAACAACAAAGTAGGTTCATTAAAAATAAACCAAAGAGATTTGGTTTCATATGCATATCAAAAGAAAGTAATGATTGTTTCACCCATGAGTTTATTTCCAATGCTTCAGGTTACAAATAAGGCTTTAAATAATATGAAAGTTGAAGAGTCTATTAATGAAATTCAAATGAATATTGAAAAATTGGGCAATCACTTAAACGCATACTTAACATATCATGAAAAGCTTGGCAATAGTATAAGTACAGTTGTAAATCAATATAACGTTACAAATAAGGAGTTTAAAAAAATAGATAAGGACATAACTAAATTAACTTCTAGTAGATCAACTATTGGAATTGAAACAGAGAACATTGAGAAACCAGTCGTAGAGGAATAAAAAAAGCCCCCCAATTGGAAAGCTTATTTAGTTGCCTATAGCAACACACAACATGCAAATTTAATCAATTTTATGAATTTGACTTTAAATAAATTAAAAAGTCGACTATTGCATCTTTTATTTTACTCAAGTCATTGGTAAAATGATTAATCATTATACTAAAAATATAAATCCTTTTTTTATCAGTAATTATATAACCAGAGTAGTTGTGATTATTTTTAAGAGTACCTGTTTTTCCCCACACAAAATCTTTTTCATTCTGAATTACATAGTTTTCAGGAAATATCTTTTTTATTCTCTCAAATCCAATTAAGTTATAAATGTCATGTAAAGATGAAATTACTGATTTAGGTGTGACTAAATTATATCTTGACAACCCTGATCCATCAAATAATTCTGTTTGTTTTGATATATTTTGAATTAACCTTAAACCTTTATCTACTGAAATAGTGTCATTTAATCGAAGAGAAATATTTGCAGCAATACTTTCTGAAATTAAATTATCAGAATCTTTGAGTATAGCAGAGTATATTTCATCCACCTGGGTAGAGTTTAATGTACTATAATCTTTTAATTCATTCTTATCTAATTCAACTGTTTTTTCAAGAGCATTTTCAAGCAAGCTAGTGGTATTTTTTCTTGATGTTATAAATGGAGAATAAATTGTGTCTCTAAATTTTATTAAAGAAGGATTTATAAAAAATTTATTCTCTGTTTCTGATCTATTTATTATATTCCTTTGTTCAAAATCAAAGACAATTTTATATTTATCAGGAGTCGCTTCTATTTCTCCGTTAGAATCTTTTATAATTTGTACTACATTTCCATAAATTGGCATCTCTGATCGTTCAGCT